>JAICIO010000009.1 GCA_025924315.1 Phycisphaerae bacterium | reverse complement strand
GTTATTGGTGATTGGTGATTGAGACAAAGACAACATTGCCGCGTCTCTGTCATGCATCAATCACCAATCACCAGCTTCATCCCTCGATGTAAGTCTTCTCACCGGAACCGACCCGCTGCATCGGCAGTTTTCGCGTGCGGAGCTGCGGTGCGCTGGTTGCGAAGAGGGGCGAGATTTCGATCTCGGCGTCGGGTTCGCCGTTCTTTTTCGCGATTTCGATCCCCGCCGATTCGAGCCATCTCGCGGCGCGACGGGTTTGGTCGCGCTTGGACGTGGCGGGGGAATCGACGCCTTCGGCGTTCTTCACCGGCGAGAATTCTTCGGCGCGATCGGTCGTATAAACGATCGGGTTCTTTGCCAGCGGAATTGCGTCGAAGACGAATTGCTCGAGCTTCACCGCGTTCGGTTTATCGGGCTTCACTTCCTTACCGTTCTCGTCGATGTACGGAACTTTTTTCTCAGCGCGGTGCCACGGAAGCTCAAGCCGACCGGATTGGTTGAGCCGCTCGACGAACGTCCGCCGCACTGCGTGGATCGCGATTGAGCCGGCGTTGAAGCGCAGCGTGCCGTCGGAATTCGTTTGCAGCGCGAGCTGCTCAGGCAGGTCGCTGTACTCGATGACCTGGAGCTTTCCGTCGCCGATGACGAAGTTGCCGACCTTTTCCAGCGCGGTCGCCTTGGGAATCGTTTTGCTGCTCATCTCGCTGCCGGTCAGATCGTGGAGGCCAAGGAAGAGCGGATCGATCGTGTGAACGAGCGGGTTGTCGACCTGGAAGTACGAGAGGTGCTCGACGCCGCGTTTGCGCATGTCTTCGAGCGCGCCGCTGCGGTTGAGCGCGCTCAGCGATCCACCGTGACCATCGGGGCTGAGCGCGAGTGAATCCTTCGCGCCCAGCAGCATTTCGCCGTTCATGCTGAACGCGGGCATCATGCCTTGTTCGAAGAAGAAAATGTCGCCGGGGCTGTAGCCGAAGTAGTTGTGCTTCTTGAAGAAGGCCCGAGTCGGCGCGTCGTTGACCGTACTGGTCATGATGTACCACGGGATGGATTTGCCGCTGTCGCGCCCATACGCGCGAAGCTGCTCCGCGAAGACCTGGAACAGCGGTTTGTGTTTGACCGGCGTGACGGGATATTCGCCCTTCGGGCCATCGTATCCAAGACGTGTTCCCTGTCCACCGGCGACGAGGAAGGCGCCGATCTTTCCCTGTCGAAGCAGTTCATGGCCGCGTTTCTCCGCGTCGTGGTAGAGCCCGCGATGCTGCGCGTCGGCTTCTCGGGGATAGGCTTTCGCCGGCTCGATGTTCTTCGGCAGCGGAAGGGCGGCCTTTTCTTTTACCTGCGTTTCCGCAAGTTCCGCGATGTGGTCGAGGTCGAGCGCGCGAAGCTGCGATTCGAGTTTCTTCTGCGATTCCGAGTTGAGTTGATCGTAAAAGCGAAGGACGTTTTGCTGGTGAATCGACTCGAGCTTCTCGCGCAACGCGGTGTCCATAACCCTCTCCGTTTCGGCGGAGAATGCTAAACCGAATCGCTGGATTTGGAAACGTGCGAAGTGAAATGCGTAGGGTCCGCTTCCGCGGACCGGTTATTCATTCGAACCGCGAATAACCGGTCCGCTGAAGCGGACCCTACAAGATGCAATCCGTAGTCACTAAGCGGCGATGCGCATTGATGTCTCTTCCTGCGAGTGATCTTCCACGAAGTGCATCGTCGTTTCGATTTCGGTCGCGACGGGGATGCTCGCGGGAGCGAGACGCACGCGGGCGTCGACGAGGCATTGTTTGGCGCGTTCGATCGAATTCTCCAGCCACAGTTGCATCCTGGCGCGCTGGTCGGCGGTCGTGAACGCGCGGAGATAACGGCGACGAACGACTGCGGAAAGTTGTGTCTTCATCGGCGCGTTCGTTGCGGGGATGACGTTCGGCACTCCGCCCGCGATCGCGGCGTAATACATCGTGAGGTCCATCTCACCCAGCACGCGAGCGTACGACTTCTTCGGAGCACTCAAGCGAAAACGTTTCTTGATTCCCATCTGCAACTCCACTGCGAACTTATGCTTCGGATGCGAACGCCCCTTCTTTGTCGGCTCGCGTGACAGCGGCTGTTTAGAAGCGCGGTGTTAGATTTTGACGGTTTTTCCGAGCCTCATAATAAGGCTTCGCACGCAGTCGAAAGGGCGGCGCAGTTGATGCGCGTCCGCGAATGTCGCGCAGCTTCGGCGCGATGGACTGCTACATCCAAATCTCGATCACAGCGACGAGTCGAGCAGCACGAGGTTCGCGTTATCGCGCGGCGTGAAGGTAAAGGTGTAAAGCGGTTCTTGTCCGCGGAAGATCGTGACGCGCGTGTTGACCGGGAAGGGCGCGGCCGTCGGATGTTCGATCACATCAACCCCATTCGCGCGAACGCTGCGCGTCTGGTAAATCATCTTGTGCTCGGCCGCCCAGCGCTGAAGGCGCTTGAGCGCGTCGGCCTCGTCCCGCGCAGTAGGGGCGCGCTCGATGTTATCGGCCAAGCGCATGGCCTGTGAAACTTCCGAGTCGCTCGGGCTGCCGGGGCGGGGCGTCGAAGCGCTCGGATGGTTCGCCGAACTGCATCCGACCAATGCAGTCGACACGATGAGTCCGATAAGGAACCGCAGGATCATATCAAGATCATAAATCACCGAAGATAAGTTGGACTACCCCCGATCTTTTGCCGATCTGAAATGGCGAGGGGACTCATGTCTCAGATGTTCGAGAAACCCAATCCGTCGCCGAACGGGCAGAGGCCGACCGTTCTTCTCGTCGATGACGAGCCGCACATCCGCAACGTAATGGCGTTTAAATTGAAGAAGCAGGGCGTGAACGTGCTGACCGCGGAAAACGGCATGGAAGGCTTTGAGACTGCTCGTCAAATGCAGCCGGATCTCGTCGTGAGCGACATGCAGATGCCGCGCTGCACGGGCCTCGAGATGTGCCGCAAACTCGCTGGCGATGATGCGACGGTAAAGATTCCGATCATCATGGTGACTTCGCGCGAGTTTGAGATCGGCCCGAAAGAAACCGCCGGCACGAATGTGCGAGCCGTGATTGGAAAACCGTTCAGCCCGACTGAGCTCCTCAAGCTGGTTCAGCAGCATTTGCCATTGCGCAAGTCCGCCTGACCTGAACTCCACCAAAACCAAAAGTGACGAAGCCCCCGCGGGAGATCTTTCGCTGGGACTCCGTCACGTTCATTGGAATGTTCGAGGCGATCTGACGACCTACGGCGTCGTCCCGCCGCCGGTGCGCGAGCCACTGGTGCCGCCGGTTGCGCCGGTCGACCCGGCTCCGGTCGATCCTGTGGAACCTGCACCCGTCGTGTGGCTCGTTCCGCCCGTCGCGCCGGCGCCCGTCGAGCCAGCGCTGCTCGAGCCGGCGCCTGCGCCAGTCGAGTCAGTTCCGGTTGCGCCTGCGCCGGTTGATCCGGCGCCGGCCGTGCCAGTCGCGGCTGTTCCGCTCATCCCAGTGCCGGACGTCCCTGCAGAACTGCCCGTGCCCGCCGAGCTGCCGGCCCCTCTCGACGTGCCAGTGTCCGTGCCGGAGGTGCCGTTCTTATCACAGCCCAATAGTCCCACGCCGCCGATCGCCAGCGCAACGCCGACGCACCATCGAATTCGGTTCTGCATGTCTCGATCCTTTCTGAAGTCGCAGAGTCTCTTCCAGCCGCGCCATACGGTGGTTCTATCGCCGGTGAGCAAACGCAAGTCCGATTGATGCAGTTTCCGAAAGTCCCGATCACGGCGCAATGTGTCGAGCGCCGGACCATCGGCGCTAATGTGACGCAGCGGAGGACGCGACAAACTGCGACTCGCGTCGTGTCGCAATGCATCGGGAAACGGATGAGTGGCTTCAATGGAAGTGGGAATCGAGCCACGTTCGCTCGTAACTAATCCGACAGTGCCTTGGCGTGCATGTTGATCAGATCCTTGTACGCCTCGGCGAACGCAGCGGCGTTGACGTCATCCATCGCAAGCGGAGCGAGTTCCTCGATAATCGCGATGCGGTTCTCGATGAGCGGCAAATCGTCCGCCGATGGATGAGCGGGATCGTCGAAACCGTTTTCATTCAGGTCTTCAATCAGGTCCTGGCGATCGTGCGGCGAGACCGCAGGGTCATTGATCGCCTGAACCCAGATCGCTTCCGCAATGGGATCGGCGCCGACGAGATCGAGCGCCTGCCGCGCGATCGGGCGATCGGGAACGTTTTTCGCCGCAGCGCGCTTCGCTGTCGTATCGGACGGTTTCTTTTCGGTCGCGCGTTCGATGTGATGCGAAGTTGTGGGAACGCGACGCACCGCTTGGCGAGGTGAGATCAACGGCGGCGCGAGCGCTGGCGCAACCAACTTCTCTCGCGATTCCGGTGCGGGCGGCGCGACGGGTGCAGAACTCTCGCGTGGGCTTGCGACGGAAACGGGACGTCGATTGCCGCTTGATCGAACAGCGACCAGCGCAAGAGCGATCACGGCCACCGCACAGATCACAGCAATCCAACCGGCGCGACGCGGGTTCATAATGCCCCCTTTTTAGTAGCAATCCATGAACCTTCAATGAATCACCGGTCCATTCAATTACAACGCGGCGCCGATTCGGTGGTAAATCCTCGTGACGTCTAATTGGAGTACCGATGAAACTGAATACCAAGACTACCGTTGCTTTGCTCACCCTCGCTGTCTTTGCGATCTGTGCGTTCTGCTTCCGCAACCAGACTCATGCTCAAGCTGCCGCGGCCCCTGCGCCCGATGAACTCGTGCGGTATGGCCCGCTCGTCGCCCACTCGAAGGACATCGTCTGCGTGACGCGCGAGGAAACGAAGAAGATCACGAACGTGTACATCATCCCCGCGGCCGGCCAACCACCGCTCAAGATCGAATTCGACGGCGATGATTCCATGGAAGCATGGAAGCAACTCCAGCAACCGCCAGTGACCGTTCCGACGAAGCCGGTGCACTAAGGGCGCAACAAAAAGGCCATTCATCGTCGATGAATGGCCTTGAGTGGGCAGAGCCGGGATCGAACCGGCGACACATGGATTTTCAGTCCATTGCTCTACCAACTGAGCTACCTGCCCTCGAATTCGCGAGCCGGATATTGTAGGGGCGGCTCGCGGGTTTTCAAGCGATCGGGCTGATGCCTCGATCGCTCAATCGCGTGGCGGTTCTACGCGGATGATTTGCGTGTTCGGGCCGCGCAGGACTTCGAGCACAATCGCGTCTTTCGGGTTGCTCTTGCGGAACGCTTCGTACGTTTCCTCGAATTGCTTCAGGCTCTCGACCGGGGTCTGGTTGATCTGCGTGATCATGTCGCCGGGCTCGAGCTTGGCGGACTGCGCCGCGCTGCTTGGTTGCAGAAGCGTGACGACGACGCCTTTCGCATCGGCTGGGAGACGTCGCTCGTAGGTGTCGTCGAACACAACTTCGCGCACGCCGAAGCCGAGGTCCTTCGCGAAGTAGCGCTGCGCCTTATTCGGCGGCATCGGACGCTCCTGCGTGACGATCTTGATGTCCTTCGGCGGCTCGTTGGGTTTGGTGATGACCGAGAACGTCACGGGGTCGCCGACTTTCATTCGGCGGAGCTGTCGTGAGAGGATCATCCAGGTTTCGCTGGGATCGTCGCCGCGCTCGAGCGGCTTGCCGTTGACCTTCACGATGATCGCGCCGCGCGGCAGGCCCGCTTTTTCGGCGGCGCGACCGGGAATGACATCGCCCACCTGAACCGCCGGTTGATCCTTCAAACCGAAGTACTCCGCGAGATCCTTGCGCAGGCCGGAGAGATTCGAAACGCCGATCGACGGCAGCTTGATCGGCGCGTCCGCTTTGGGCGGATCTTTCAGGCTCAGCATGAAGTCGCTCGCCGGTGTAAAGGTTCGTGGCGGAAGAAGAATGCTCGCGAGCGGATTGCGCTGATCTTCGCGAAAACCCGGGCCGTTGTGAACGAGGCCGATCGCGATGCCATCGCTATTCAGCACCGGAGAGCCTACGCCGGCGGTACCATCCGAACTCACCAGCACCTGCGGCAGCGGCCCGCGCAAAATCGATGAAACATTCGCTTCCGTGAGATAAGGCTTATATCCCGCGGCCTTGGGCAGCAGGCCGACCGACATGATCGTCTGCCCGATCTTCACCGGCTGATCGACAAACTTCAGCGGCTTCCACTCGTGCTTCTCTTTTGCCTTCACAAACGTCGTATTCGTGCGCTCGTCGCGGCCTTCGAACTCTGCCTCGATCTCCGTCTGTTCGTCGTCGGGCAGGATGATCTTGAAATCCTTCATCTGCGCATCGGGAATGCTTGTCGGCGTAATGGTCATCGTCGACATCACCAGGCCATCGTCGCTGACAACGACGCCGGTGCCGTTCACTTCCTGCCGCCCGAGCTCACTTTCCCAGGTGTATTGAATCACGACGAGCGACTTCGAAACTTCGTCATAGGTCTTTTGTGCGATGGCCGGATCGACCTCGGCGCGCGACGTGATCGAGGCGAGAAGAATAATGATCGAAACCAGAATCGTTTTCCGCATAGCGATATCCGTCATTCTGAGCGAAGCGAAGAATCTCGAATTCGAGAGTCGTTTGTCATCCCGAGATCCTTCGCTTCGCTCAGGATGACAGTTAAATCACCAGCTAGTACGTCACCTTCAACACCGCGTTGTTTCGTCCGCGGTTGCGTTGGATTTCGAGCAGAACTGTCTTGTCCTTATTCTTCACCGACTCGTTGTAGAGCTTCATGAACTCGTCGAGATCGGTCGCGGGTTTCTGGTTGATGCTGCGGATCACATCGCCGCTTTGCAGCTCGGCTTTGGCAGCGGGGTAGCCGGTGCTCATCGTGGTGATCACCACGCCGGTGTCGTCGTCGAGTTGCTCTTCGTTCGCATAGCGACGCGTCACATCGCGGACGGACATGCCCCAGACTTTAAGTTCCTTTTCTTCACCGACGGCGCCTTCGAGCTTTTGCGTCTGTGCGGTGAGGTGAAGCGTTTCCTTTCCGCGGCGGACGGTCATTTTTACGTCGCTGCCGACGGGCAGATCCGAGATGAGCTTTCGCGCGGGAGAAACTTCTTCGGGGAAGCGCACGTTGATCGGCTGGTCATTCAGCTCGAGCAGGATGTCCTGTGTTTTCACACCCGCTTTGTCCGCGGGCGAGCCACGATCGACGCTGTTGATCAACGCGCCTTTGTTGATGTCGATGTTGTAAAAGGTCTCGAGATCCTGCAACGGTTTGAAGTCGATGCCGAGATCGCTGCGCTCGACGGAGCCTTTCTTGTCCGCCGTCGCGGTCTTCAGGATTTCTTCGATCACGTGCTTGGCGGTGTCGATCGGAATTGCGAAGTTGAGATTTTGGCCGATGCGAATGCCGAGCGTGTTGATGCCCACGACCTTGCCATACATGTCGACGAGCGGTCCGCCGCTGTTGCCGGGGCTGATCGGCGTGTCCATCTGAATCCAATTCGAAAACTCGCCGGTCTCGTATTCGTCGATGGTCTGCTGCTCGGGATAGAACGTGCGATCGGTGTTGGAGACGACGCCGAGTGTGACCGTTCGCGCGAGGCCGAACGGAGTTCCGATCGCCATGACGTTTTCGCACGGCACCAGCCGCTTGCTGTCACCGAGCTCGGCGTAGTTGAAGCTGATCTTCCGGTCCTTGAGCACGTCCATGTCCATCTGGATGACGGCGAGATCAGTCCAATGATCGTCACCGACGAGATGCGCCGGCACGCGCTCCTTGTTCGCGAGCGTCACATAAAGCTCCGCGGCGCGACCAGCAACGTGATAGTTCGTGAGGATGTGGCCGTCCTTATCGAAGATCACGCCCGACCCAATCCCGCGGCGAAGTTGGCGCTTGCCTTCGGAATAGGTTTCCTGCGCCACATCGATGCGCACGACGGCCGGGAACACTTTCTCCGTCACGCGCACGACGCGCTCGGGCGAGGCGTCGGGAAAGTACTGTGTCCCCATGACGTTCTTCTCGGCGGTGGATGCGGCGGCGTTTTTCGTGTCTTCGGCGGGCAGCGTTGTTGCGCCGGCGGTGGTGGTCCGATGATGAGCTGCGCAACCGCAGAGTAAAGTCGCGCTGCAGAGTGTGGTCGACAGTTTCAGCCACAGGTTGAACGATTGGGGTGATTGAATCGCAGGCATCGTGCTCCAAAGTTCTTCGACGCAAAGCGAACTAACATGCGCGATCGCGCGGATTGCCGCAACAGAACGCTCACTTTAACCGATGCTCGGCAAATGCGCTCAGTCGGCGATCGATCTGATCGCGCAACGTCGTCTGCCCGGTCGAGTCCGCGATTGCCTTGGCGCGCGTTGCGATGGTCATTGCGTCATCGAATCGGCCTTGTGCAGCGTAGGTCACGGAGAGCGTGTCGAGCAACGCAGCGGACTGCCCGCCCGCCATCTGGTTTGCCTGCTCCGCAATTCGCTGCGCTTCGGCCGGATTCTTTACGCTCCCATCGTCGCTGGTCGCCAGCAGCATCGCCAAAGCATCGGCAGCATGAAGTGCCTCCGGTTGAAACTTCAGCGTCTCGCGAAATTCATTCGCGGCTTCACGGTCACGATGTTTCACGCGCAGCAACTGGCCGAGGCGAAAGTGCACATCCGGATAATCCGCCTGGCGCTTGGCGATTTGATTGAAGGTGTCGATCGCGGAGTCGAACTCACCGCGCTGCGCCTGCAGCATCCCGAGATTGAACCACGCGGACAGAAACTGCGGATTGATTTCGACCGCCTTCTTCAGATCCGCCTCGGCACGATCGAAATCTTTCATGCGAATAAGGACCGTCGCACGGTTGTTGTAAAACGCATCGCGCGAGGGTTCGAGCCGGATGGCGGCGTCGCACTCCGAAAGAGCCGCATCAAGATCATTTTGCTTCGCGAGGAGCAGGCCGAAGTTGCTGTGTGTTTGAGCGACGTCGGGATTTGCGCGCAGCGATTTGCGGTAGTTCGCGATCGCTGCACCGTCGTTGCCGCGATTTTCATACGACACCGCCCGGTTGTAGTAATCGATTCCGCGAATGCGAACGGGAAGGATTGCCGCGGGCAACGAGATCGTCAGCGCGACCGTCGCACACAGCGCCGCGACGATGATCGTCGGCCATTGTCGTTCGCGCAGCGAGCAGAAGAGCTTCACGACTCCGCCCGCCGCGACCGGAATCATCATCAGCACGAGCGGATAGCGATAGCGCCCGAAGATGTAAAACGCCGCGGTCGAGAGGGCGAACGTGACGAACATTGCGTAGATCAGCGCGAGGCGCCGGCGATCTCGCCAAAGCAGTGGAATGGCGAGCGCGAAAAGCGCAAAAAGTGTCGGAAAATTCAACGCGGCGTCCAGCCATCGCAGCACGCCGGACCACGCGACGTAATAGTCGAGGTCTGAGCTGTCCGCGATCTCCGCTCGGTTGAAGACGAGCAGAACTTTCCTCGCCATCAAGCGGATCCAGCTCGTAGGCGCCGTCGCGATTTCGTGAATTGTCGTTCGAACGAAGTAACTGGAGACTTCTCCGGCGGAGAGTTTGTGACCGATCGCGTTTTCGGCGATCAGCGCGGCGTCGGAGCGCTCGAAGAATGGATCGGCGTGTGTCGCGAGGACGGGGCGATACGCGCCGTCTGCGCCGGCGCCGTTGCCGATCCACAGGTTCGGTCCCAACTGCGCCGTCGTGAAGTGAAACTCTCCACCGACGAATAGGTTCCGAAAGCCGGAGATGCACAGCACCCCAATCGCCGCGATGACAAATATGACGATGCGAATCGCGCGATCGCGTCGGGAGAGTTCGCGAAATGCGAGCCACGCCCAGATGCCGATGACCGGAATGAGCAGCATCGCGTTTTCGCGATTGAGCGCCCAGACGCCGAGCGTCGCGCCGATACGGAGCCATGCCGTTGTGCGTCGTGGCTGCAGCCGCACGAGGAGCCAGATCAGCAGCGACAGCAGCAGCGTATCGAGCGCGGCCTTATCGACCTGCGTATCGAAGAGGATCGCCGATGGATAAAGCGCCAGGAGCAATCCCGCGATCAGCCCGGCGATCGATCCGAATAGTCGTCGCGTCGCGTCGTAGAGCAGCACGCACGCAACGCCGCTCAAAATGATCTGCAGAGCGCGGACCCACATCAGGTTATGCCCGAATAGTTTGTAGTTGATCGCGAGAAAGTACGGATAGAGCGGCGATTGATAGAACACGCCTTGTGCGCGGCTGAGCCAGTCACCCGCGGCGATTTGCTGCGCCCAGACGTCATAGGAATGTTGATCACTGAAGAGCAATTCGAAATCGGGCGCCTGCCTGGCCTGCGAAAGAAAGGCGAATCGAACGATCAGCGCAGTGATTAGAACGAAGAGGGCGGCGACGACGGGCTTGCGAATGAAATCCATCGGTGGAATTGCTGTGGATAAGATGCGCGAATCCTGTCGCCCATGCAATCGCGGTTTGGTGCGGATCGGGTTGCCCGTTAGGTTGCGCGGTTCATTCGCCTGCGGTTTCGCAGATCGAACGCGTTCTGATCTGCGAAACCGCAAGCGATTCTGCGCAGTTGTTCTAACGAGAGAAGATTCATGGGATTTGCTTCTGGAACGATGTCATTTCGACGTTTTGCGGTGATGGGCGAATCGCCGAAGGCGATCGAGCAGTCGATGCTCGACGCGTTATCGGAGCACGCGCTGCGCGTCGGCGAAGTGGGCGTGCCGGAAGAGGTCGAGTACGGCTGGAGCGGTGGGCGTCACATTCTCGACGGCAACTTCAGCTTTGAGCACAACGTCTATGGCGACGCGCTGCTCTTCGGTCTGCGCATCGACACGAACAAAGTTCCGGGCGAGTTGAAGAAGGCGTATGAGCTGATGGAGGAAGAAGCGCAGGCGGCGCAGAATCCATCCGGGTTTATCAGCAAAAACCAGAAGCGCGAGGCGAAGGAGATTACGGCGCGGAAGATCGAGGACGATCTGCGCAGCGGACAGTTCCGCCGCAGCAAGCTCGTCCCCGTGTTGTGGGATCTGCCGTCGCAAACGGTGTATTGCTCCGCCAGCGCGTCGACTGAAGAAAAACTACTCGAGATCTTCGAGCGCACGTTCGACCTGACACTTATGCCGCTGAGCGCCGGTTCGCTCTCGCTCCGTACGCTGGAGCCGAAAGGCAGGCGGCGCGATTACGAGGACCTCAAGCCCACGCGGTTCGTGATTGGGCCGGAGGGGGAAGATCAGTCGGCCGAGTATCCATGGGTTGCGAAGGGCACCGAGCCGAAGGACTTTCTCGGCAACGAGTTTCTCGTGTGGCTCTGGCACGAAGCCGACCGCAATGGCGGAATCGTTCCGACGACCAAGGGCCGCGATGCGACGATCCTCTTCGATCGCTCGCTGGATCTCGATTGCGTCTTCGGCCAAACCGGCAAAGACTCGCTTCGCGGGCAAGGTCCCACGCGGATGCCGGAAGCACTCGACGCGCTACGCAGCGGAAAGGTCCCGCGGAAGGCGGGGATCATCGTCGATGCAAACGGCCAGCAATATTCCTTCAACTTCAATGCAGAAACGTTCGGCATCGGCTCGCTGAAACTGCCGGATGTGGAAGAGGCGGAGACCCCGCGCGTGGTGCTCGAAGAGCGCATCACGATGCTGCGAAACTTCTGTCAAACCATCGACGGCCTGTTCGACTCATTCCTGAAAACCCGTGGCAGCTCGGGCTGGGAAGGTCATACCACACAGTTGCGGCGATGGATTCTCCAGTCAACCAAACTGATCGCGGCAGTGGCTTGAGCAATCAAGCATCGGGGAGCCGCATTTATCGGACGCATGCAGGTATATAACTGGCTTATTTTACCTGAGTTACGACAATCGAACGTAAGCGTTAAATAGTTGACATTTTTCCTTTACATTTGGTGAGGCTCACGACATATTGCAGCGGAGTTGGTTCTCGATCTGGTTGTAGGGGGGCCATGAGGAGTGAGAGAATGCGAAAAGCGAAGCAGGTGCAAGCCCTCGCTTGTGCCGCCCTGTCCGCGTTGGCGATCGGCCAGTCCGCATCGGCAAGCGTAATTATTTACGAACCGTTCAACTATACCGCCGGCGAGCCGATCGCCGGGCAGAACAACAACTTCTCGGCGACGGACGAGACATGGCAGCCCGCCGGTAGTTCACCCCTTCACGTCGTCGGCACATCGAGCCTGTCAGCCACCCAAGCGATGCTCGACGCCGGCTACTACCCTCCGCTCGGAAACAATGCCGATCTGCAGAAGTCGGGCACCTCGTCAGCGTATGACAGGCTCAACATCCCCAACGCGTTTAATGGCTCGACGCCGAAGTATGCCGCGAATTCAACCTTGTATTACTCGCTGTTGTTAAATGTCCCGAACACAGGCACCATTAACTCTACCAGCCTCAACGGACTCACCATCGCGCATTCCAACGCGAATGCGAACAATGACGGGCTGGTCGCCTTTAACAATAGCCAGGGTAGTCAGGCTAGCGCTCCTTCATCCTGGAATGGTGAGTTGAATATTCGTCTGGGTAGCACGACGGGAACATACAACCTCGGCATTCGCGCATCGACCACGACGGCCAATACGACCTTTTTTACGGGCGATCTGACCCCGGGTCAGACGTACTTCATCGTCGTCAAGGCCACTTACGGTCCGACCCTGGGATCGGCGGCAAATAGTCTACAGACGCTATGGGTTAATCCCGATACTTCGACCTTTGGAGCAGCAAGCGACCCGGCGCTCACCTCTGCCTTATACGGTGGAACTTCGAACGGGGAGGCCAGCAACACCGCTGCCAACGACACAATGCAGTCAATGATCATCGGAGCGGGTATTGCGACGGCCGGAGCGGCTCCGAATGACACGCTGATCGATGAGATCCGTATGGGCGAGAGTTGGGCCGATGTGACGACTGGCACGGCTGCTCCCGAACCGGCGACAATCGGCATGCTCTCGCTGGGTGGATTGGCCCTTATGCGGCGTCGACGCAGGTGCTGACCTGACGAATTTGCCATTTTCATCTGTGAACAGCGCCGGTTTTCAAAACCGGCGCTTCTTTTTTTTCGGAGAAGCTAAAATCCTTCGCGTGAAAGTGCCCTCAGTCAATACTCATCGAGCGCTCCAGACCGCGGGGCAGTTGCATGCCCAGGGCCATTACGATCAAGCGGAGAAGCTCTATCGCCAGGTCCTTTCATCCGATCGGAACAACGCCGACGCGCTGCACCTGCTGGGCGTGCTCCTGCATCAGACAGGACGGACGACGGAGGGAGTTGATCTCATCCGCCGAGCGATCCGGAAAGAGCCGCGCGCGGCGCAGTTTCACCTGAACCTGGCGAACGTCTACGGTGAAAGCGGTGAACCGGGGCTCGCGGCGGAGTCGCTGCGCAACGCGATTGCGCTGGAGCCGCGTGCGGTCGAACCTCGCTTGCGCCTGGCGCGCTATCTCAATGGCGAACTGTCGCTTCCGCGCGACGCCGTTAAGGCTTTTCGCGAACTTTTGGCCATCGCGCCGAATCACGTCGAGGCGCTGGCGGACCTGGCGTCGGCGCTGCACCAGCTCGGAGAGCAAACCGAAGCGCTGGAGTATTACGAAAAGGCGCTGCATGCAGCTCCGAATGATGTCGATGTTCTCTCCAATTACGCTACTGCGCTGTACGAACTGGGAGAGTACGAGCGGGCACTGCCGATTTTTGAACGTGGTTTTGCGCTGCAACCGTCTCACGAAAAGCTCTGGTACAACTTCGGGCTGGCTCATGCTTCGCGAGAGCGCTTTAAAGACGCGGTCGCCGCTTTCAAAAGGACGATCGAAATCAATCCTGATCATGCCCGCGCCAAATTCCAGCTTGCCCTGTTGCTGTGCGCGGGTCGGGAGCTCGAGGAATCCGCGGACCTCTATGCGCAGTCGCTGACCAGCACGCGCGACCGCGCGTCTGTCTATATGAACGCCGGCTATGCGCGAATGACGGAGGGACGTGCCGGCAGGGCCATTGAACTGACACGTAAGGCGCTCAACATCGATCCGGATTATGAGTTGGCCTGGCACAACCTGATGATGGGGCTGAACTATGACGCTGCCGACGACGCGCCACTGTTGATCGCGGAACATCGTTCGTGGGGCCTGCGGCATGAAGGGCGCTATCCTGTTCGGCGCTTTGTTAATGATCCATCGCCTGAGCGGCGGTTGCGAATCGGCTATGTTTCGCCGGACTTCCGCAGTCATAGCATCGCCTTCTTCATCGAGCCGGTCTTGTCAGGCCACGACCCCGGGCAAGTCGAGATTTTCTGTTATGCGAACAACATCCACAGTGATGCGGTGACGACGCGGCTGAAGGGCTACGCGCACAACTGGCGCGACATTCATGGCCGATCGGATGATGCTGTCGCGGACTTGATCCAACAGGATCAAATTGACGTTCTGATGGATCTGGCGCTGCATACCGCCGACAACCGTTTGCTGGTCTTGGCCCGCAAGCCCGCGCCAATCCAGGGAACGTGGCTTGGCTACGCGGGCACAAGTGGGTTGAAGGCAATCGACTTTCGCCTGACCGACGCTTGGATCGATCCGCCGGGGAGCGAGCAATACAGCGTCGAGCGATTGATCCGTCTTCCGCAAACGCAATGGGTGTATCGTCCGCCACCCAACATGCCCGAAGTTTCGTCGCTGCCGTCGGAAAACAAAGGAACCGTCACCTTCGGCGTAGCGACGAATCTGGCAAAGATCAATGAGCCGACAATCGAATTGTGGACGAAGGTCCTCCGCGCCACGCCGGGATCGATCCTCGCGATCAAAGCTTCGGTCCTGCGCGATCGTCCTTTGGAGGGACCGCCGGGCGAATCGCCTCTCGCGCGTTACGGCGGAGAGCGCGTTTGGGAGCACCTGAGGGAGTATCTGTGCGATCAGCTCGCCAAGGGAAGAATCTCATCGGATCGTCTGCGCCTCGAAGGCGCGTCTGCGTTCGCCGGTTACCTCGACTGGCTCTCCGGCATCGACATGATCCTTGACACCTTCCCCTTTAGCGGCGGGACGACGACCTGCCACGCGTTGTACATGGGCGTGCCGGTCGTGACGCGTACGGGAAACCTCCCGGTCTCGCGCGTGGGATCGAGCATCCTTCACAATGTCGGACTCGGTGAACTCGTCGCTCAATCGCCTGAGGAGTTCGTCAAGATTGGGATTGAGCTGGCGCACGATCGGGCGCGCTTGGTGGACCTGCGGCGCACGATTCGCGAGCGCATGAAACAGTCGCCCCTGATGAATGAGCCACAATTCGTCCGCAACCTGGAGGCCGCCTACCGGGAACTGTGGACGACGTGGTGTGCCGGTCGGCGAGGATGAGCCGTCATCCGTCGGATCTCGGCGCGCCCCCTGCGCGTCGTCGTCTGTCACGTCTCGCATTGAGCAGCATTCCAGCGCAGCATAATGCCAGGCCAGCGCTGCCAGGTTCCGGTGTCACGTCGAGCCATGATGTTCCGATTCGTAGTTCATCGATCTGCTGATCATCCGGTTCGACGCTATTGTTGCGCACGAAAAATGACTTGATGCCGGCGGGCGTGCCAAGGTTGAGCGCCGTGCCCCCCGTGACATTTACATCGTTACCATCAAGTATAACGGGTTCCGCGTCCAGGCTTGGATTGACGTATATTGTCGCGGTGTCGTCGGTAGGGGAATTGGCGCCGAAGGTGTACTTCACGACGATGAAGATTGTGTCGCCGAGGTTGTAGGAGTTCGCTGTGTAGGTTCGATCAGGGCCGAGTGAGGTGCGCGCCGTTCCAAGTTGGAATGTCGTCGTGAACTGAGTCGGACTTGGATTCGTTGGGCGGATGCACAGTGGCGCTGCGATGGTTGCCGTGGCGGGCGCGGCACTCGCTACCAGCGTTTGCAGGCCGGCCATGAAAGCGCCTTGGGCGAGGTTGCTCGTCGGACTGCTCCACCCGTTTCCGCTCGACCCGCCCGGGAATGTCTGGATCGCATTAACCTTCAGCAGCAGCGAGTAATAGACCGCGCCGGATGTCAGGGGTGATCCACCGTTCGGACCGGTGAGGTCGCGACCATCGGTCGCATTCGGCACGCCACTCCCTTGATTCACGCCGCTGCCGTCGTACTTAAGGCTATTAGATGAATCCGAGAAGCCCGGATAACTTAGCCCTCCGGTGACAACAGTTGGATCCGGTGAGCCGCCGTTCTTCACCCAATTGGGCGAACCGGCGGTGCCCAGTGAAGCGTTTGAATATTCGAACGAATCGTAAACCAAAAGATTCGCGGACGCGGACTGCGCGAGGGCGAGAAGCGCCGTGAGCACGATTACTACGTATAGAAATCGCATGTGCACCTTCTCCTGAGATGAGATGTGAGTTCCCCGCTGACAGTTTCTTGTGGTGCGGGTGTCTCACACAAGGCAATTTTCGTTTGCAATCGTTTTTGATTGATAAAACGATGCGCATAGTGAAAACGCGTCAGAACCGCGCCGGGCTTCTATAACAAGTGCAAGTAGCACTCGGTCAACCTCTTGGAGCCGACCTGGCCACGCCGGGCACCCCCTCGGCTCGCCGAGGACTCACGATTCTCGTGAGCTTCGTGCTGGCCTTGTGTGTCGTTGGTGCGTACTGGCCGATCCGGAACAATCACTTCATCCCGTTCGACGACGTCGAGTACATCACCGGCAACTATCACGTGAATTCCGGCTTCACCCCCGGCGGCTTGCGCTGGGCGTTTACGCATGTCTATGCTGCCAACTGGCATCCGCTGACGTGGCTCTCTCACATGCTCGACTGCCAACTGTGGGGCCTGAAGCCGACACCGCATCACCTGACCAATCTTGCGCTGCACATCCTCTCGACGATCTTGTTGTTTCTGATATTTCGATTTGCAACGCGCTCCATCTGGCCGAGCGCTTTCCTCGCCGCGGTGTTTGGACTGCATCCGCTGCATGTCGAGTCCGTGGCGTGGGCCGCCGAGCGGAAAGACGTACTCAGCGGACTCCTCTTCATGCTGACGCTGCTCTGTTACGTGTGGTACACCCGTCGGCCAACCTTGAAGCGATACCTCTTGGTTCTCATCACATTCGCGCTGGGCCTTCTCGCGAAGCCCATGCTGGTCACGCTCCCATTCGTGCTGATCCTGCTCGATTACTGGCCGCTCGATCGCATCGGCAATCGTGAAGGAGATCGAAGGGCGCTTCGTGCACTGCTGCGCGAAAAAATTCCGCTGCTGCTGCTCGCGATCGGCGCCTCCATCGTCACATATTTGGGACAGACAACCAGCGGCGCTGCGCCGAGCCTGGAGGCTTATACCTTTGGACTGCGCCTGCAGAACGCAATCGTCAGCTACCTGCGTTACATCGGAAAAACGTTTTGGCCCACGAAGCTCGCGGTTTTCTACCCCATCTATGGGGACTACAAACCGCCGCTCCTCTGGGTCTCGGCACTCGCGCTGCTGATCCTGGTCACAGTCTGCGTGATCATTTGGCGCAAGCACCGCTATCTGCTCGTGGGGTGGCTGTGGTTTCTGGGCATGCTCGTTCCAGTCATCGGAATCGTGCAGGTTGGAATGCAGTCGATGGCGGATCGTTACATGTATCTCCCGATGATCGGGCTGACGATCATGGCCGCATGGGGCGCAGTCGAGTTGTGCCAGCACTTCCGGTTGCGGCAACTCGTGACCGCTTTGTCCATCGCCGTTCTCGTCGTCTGCTCGATCATCACCTGGCGGCAGGTTCGTTACTGGAAGGACGGCCTCACGCTGTTTTATCACGCGCTCGAAGTCGCGCGCGACAATCCGCTTGCCGAAATGATCGTTGGATCGGAGTACGGCAACCGCGACGAAGTGGATCGCGCCGTGCCATACTTTCGGCGAGCCATTCAGCTCGATCCAACATACGCCGGCGGATACACCGGGCTCGGCCGCGCGCTCATGTTTCTCAAGCAATACCCCCAGGCCAACGACGCTCTGCACAAGGCGGACGAGCTCGATCAGCGCGACCCGTCGATTCCATTGAACATGGGCGATCTCGCGGGAGAGCAGGGGAATTATGCCGACGCGGTTCGCCAATATCGGCGCAGTCTCGACCGCAAGTCCGACCAGCCGCAGGTTCAATACAACCTCGCGATCGCGCTGATGCATCTGAACGATTATTCCGCGGCGGAAGATCATCTCCGCCGCATGCTCAAAATGACTCCCGGATCGGCTGAGGCGCACTATCATCTCTCCAAACTTCTTCTGCGTCGTGGCCAGCGCGCGCAGGCGGAGACGGAGTTGCGCGAATCGCTTCGGCTCGAACCCAAATCCCCGCAGGCGCAATTCGATCTGGCGATGATTGAACTCGGCGACCGTCATCTCGACTCCGCCATCAAATCCCTTCGCGAATCGGTCCGGTTGGATCCGAACTTCTTCCCCGCGGTCCAGAACCTCGCGTGGCTGCTCGCGACCGCTCCGCAGGTTTCTTCCGACGACGCGAAAGAAGCGTTGAAACTGGCGCAACGCGCGGACGACGCAACAAAGCACAAGGATTCCGGCGTGCTCGACACGCTGGCAGCGGCGGTGGCAACCCGCGGCGAGTTCGATCGGGCGCTGCAAATCGCACAAGATGCCGCTACGTTGGCGACTCGATCCGGTGATGCGAAGCTGGCGAAAGAAATCGAATCCCGAGCGGCGGGATATCGCCAGAAACACAGGTATGTCGATAGCATCTGGCGCAAATGAGTGTCACGCTTCAAGACATCGAATCCGCCCGCCAGCGCATCAAGGGCGCGATCTATCACAGCCCCCCGCCGTACTCGCTTTCCCTCAGCAAGCTCTGCGGCTGCGACATCTACTGCAAGCTCGATCATTTGCAGATGACCGGCAGCTTCAAGGAACGCGGCGCGCGCAACAAGCTGATGCAATTGGATGAAACGCAACGAAAAGCCGGCGTGATCGCCGCGTCGGCGGGAAATCACGCGCTGGGGCTTGCATATCACGGCCAACTCCTTTCGATCCCGGTTACGGTTGTGATGCCGAAATGGGCGCCGCTGGTAAAGGTTTCGAACTGCCGGTCGTTCGGTGCGAACGTGATCCTCCATGGCGAATCGTTCGACGAAGCGCGACAGCTGGCGACGTCGCTTTCGCAAGAAAGGGGCCTGCTTTACGTCAACGGCTTCGACGATCCCGACATCATTGCCGGGCAGGGGACGATGGGGCTGGAAATCCTTGAAGACGTGCCGGATGTCAACGTGGTGATTGTCCCCATCGGCGGCGGGGGGCTCATCGCCGGCGTCGGCACGGCCATCAAGGCGCTGAAGCCAAACGTGCGCGTGATTGGGGTCGAATCGACCGCCGCCCCCACGATGGCCGTCTCGCTCGAGAAAGGCCGAGTCACGCACGTCGACACGAAACCGACGCTTGCCGACGGCCTCGCGGTCGCCCAAGTCGGCCAGCTTTGTTTCGAGATCGCGAAGAAGGTCGTCGACGAAATCATCCTGGTCGACGAAGCGGAGATCGCTCGCGCGATTCTGCGTTTGCTCGAGCTCGAAAAAATGCTCGTCGAAGGCGCCGGCGCCGTGACCCTCGCGGCCGCGTGGCGAACCGATTTCGATCTCACCGGAAAAAAGGTCGTCCTGATCCTCTCCGGCGGAAATATCGACGTCACCGTCCTCTCTCACAGTCTGGAGCGCGGTCTCGTCGCCGACGGGCGCCTCTGCCGCATCACCGCCCACATCAGCGATCGACCCGGCGGACTGGCCCAACTGGCGAAGGTCATCGCCTCCACCGGCGCGAGCATCAAGGAAGTCACACACGACCGCGCCTTCAGCCCCGCGGACATCAACCGCGTGAACGTCGTCTGCATCATCGAGACGCGCGACTTCGATCACCTGCGCGAAGTGCAGGCGGCACTGACGGCGGCCAACATCTCCTTCGAAAGCAACCATCAATCCTCCGCTCCGTAACTCGCGGTGGGTTCGTTTTGAATTTCACCGCGCGAACATCCGCGAACGTTTTGGAACATCGTGGAACACGCTCCGGAACCGCGAAGTTCGCCGAGAAGCGCGGATTCCGCCGAGGGTTACGAAATCGGTGGGTTCGTTTTGTTTTTTCGAGATGCGCGAATCCGGAACGCCAAAATTCTCGGCCACAGAGACACAGAGAGCGCAGAGAAGAAATTGGATGGATGTTTCTCTGTGCTCTCTGTGTCTCTGTGGCGCATAATGTTTCCCCGTATTACTGACGATGTTGCGCGAATCGGGGATCCTATGCGCAACACTCAATACGTAAGACGTGCTCCGCGCGAACGATAGAATTTCGGTCGATGGGATTTTCGCGTTTTGCGCTATTGCGCGCAATCAGCTCAATCGCGAAACAGTTGGGGGTGGTGGGCCCAGCGCTCGCATCGCGGCGCCGAGCTCGGCGGGGAGATAGTTGCCGGTCGAGAGGATCACCTTGAACGCTTCTTCGGTGGACATCTCGAGGAGTTGGCAGCGTTCGCGGCGGACAAAATACAATCGGCCGTTCACCGGGTTGGGCGCCGCCGGCACGAACACGCACAGCGTGTTTTCATCTCCAGGAATGCTTCTGCCATTGCTGAAGCCCAGCAGGTATGTCGCGTTCGTTTCGTCCGGAATGATCGCAACGTGCGAGAACGTTCCTTCAGTCCCGCCCGGCGTGAGCGCAATCTGCTTCCACGCGACATAAAACTGCCGCAGACCCGGCACTTTGCTGATCACGTAATCGATCAATCGAAGCAACCACTTCCCGAGCAACGTCGTCGCGATCAGACCGGCTAGATAGATGACCCCGATCGCGATCACCACGCCGAGAAAGGGGATTGCCTTGTGAAAAATCCGCTCGGAGATGAACCGCGTCTGCGCGTCGATGTACCAGACGATAAAAATCGTCACCGCGACCGGCACCGCCGCGAAGATCCCGGCGAGAAACGTCTGACGAAGATGATTCTTCAGGTTCGGCATTCTTTTGAGGCACGCATTCTATCGACGACGCACGACACGCCAAATTTCGCTTCGGTTATAATCCGAACGAAATGTCTCACCTCGATGAATCGCCGCCTGCTTTACATCCGGACGACGCGGCGCCTGCGCGTCGACATCGTGGATGGCATCTGTCCGGCATTCTGCTCTGCATCGTCATCGGCGCGATGGCCGGCGCGGTCCTGTTCCTCTTCTTCCACGTGCCGCGCAGCGCTACGCCTGTTCCCGCCGAAGCGACGCTCGGCGTGCCGGACAAACCGATCCGCATCACGTCGTACAACATCCTCCACAACCGCCGCGGGCGCGATGCGGTCATCCACCAGATTCGCTTGACCAAACCGGATTTCGTCCTGCTCGAGGAACTCGACGGCGATGACCTTCGCGAGATGTCGAAGCAGCTGGGAATGGACTACCAGTTCTATTACCCGTCCGAAAACCTCGACGGCGAACACGCGACGTGGGGCAACGCGATCCTGGCAAGACATCCGCTGTACGACGCGCGCTCGATCCCCAACCCCGGCGGCGGAAGCTTCGGCGTCTGGGCGTGGTCGGTCATCGACAACAAAAAGTTCATGATCGCGTGCGTGCACCTCAGCGCCACCTGGAACGCCAACCCCAAACACATCGCCGAGTCGAGCAACAATCGCTACAAGGAAATCACGAATCTAAAGAAGGCGTGGAAAGCCCTGAACAAACCACCCATCATCGTCGGCGGCGACTTCAACCAGCTTCCGATCGGGAACAACTACACGGAAATGACAACCGGCTTCACCGACGCGCTCAAAGAACTCAAACAGGACGACGCCACCTTCATCGACGGCGTCCTGCGCACGCGGATCGATTACTTCCTCACCAGCCCCCAGTGGACCGCGACCGATGGCGCGGTCGTCATCACCGACGCCTCAGACCATCGCCCGATCTGGATCGAAGCGAAAGCGGCGCCATCACCGACAACAACGCCGTAAGAATGTCATCCTGAGCGAAGCGAAGGATCTCGAAATCGAATACCACGCTCGAAATGGAGATCCTTCGCTTCGCTCAGAGTCTGTGATTTTTTGCGTGGCGAGGGCGTCTCGCCCTCGCATTTGCGGCTACCGCCGCGTTCGCGAGGGCAAGATGCCCTCGCCACGCTGAAAAGATCACACGCTCTCAGGATGACAACATTGGTGGAATCTTCTCAAGGCGCTCTAGTCGAATCGATCATCGGCTTCTCGCTCGACAATTGCGTCGCAGGTGGGCCCAGCAACTCGCGGCTCAGGTGATCGATTTGATCGAATCGCGTCTCTTCCGACGCGGAATTATCGAACTCGATCGGTTTATCCATCGCGATTTTCTTCAACCGCGCGAGGGCCGCCTGGCGCAGGCTCGCGTCGTCGCTGTAGAGAACGTCGATCAGAAACGCTGGTGAAGCGCCAAGCTTCTCCGCCTCTTCGGGCGCGATGGCGCCGAAGCTGGCGAGAAACGCATCCACGCCGTTGCTCTGCTCCTGCGACCAACCCGTCCGCGGCGCGTCGCGAAGATACATCGCGGCCTCACCCCCGAGCGCCGCCAACTCCTTCGCCGCTACCTCGCGTTCCTGGAATTTGTCCGAATCGAACTTCTCCATCGCGGTCTTGATCTTTTTGATCATCTCGTCGCTGGTTCTCGACTTTCCACCAAGCACCTGCCGTGCAACGAGTGGATCGACCGCGAGCACCTTTGTCTCATGCAGATCGCGCAGGATCGGCACGAGATACGTCTGCGTCTCGCGCGGATATTTCCGACGCAGCGCGACAAAGCTGTCCGCCTTGATCGACAGCTTCGCGATCACATCGCCTTCATCCGGGCCAAATTTTGTGACGTACATCGTCGTGACGATTTTGCTGTTTGGATCGGCCTGATCCTCCGGCTGGCGCATCAGCGACACGTCCACGCTGTACGTCTCCGCGTCCACTCCTTGCGCGATGTGCAGATACGTCGGTGGGGCGAGCAGCTGCGTGATCTTCTCGCGCACGCCCGGCCCGCTGAACGAATAGTGCTGCATCTGCATGCTGTTGATCTGCTGCGGTTTGTATTTGTCTGTGCCGACACGCACGCTTGCGAGGCCGGGGAAATCGGTGATCTCGACGCGTTTCGGATCGCCGTTTGTCGAGGTCAGCTTCGGCACAAGCACGAGTTGATCGTGGTCGACGATCAGGTCAAAAATCTGCGAGAGCGGACGGGCGGAGATCGTTTGCAGCCCCGCGAATTCTTCCTCCGCGGATTTGCGATTTTTGGCACGTTCCTGTTCGAGCGTGAGCTGCTGCGTCGCGGGGGCGGTGGACGGTTTCGTCTGTGCGAATGCGGGCATCGTGATGGTGATCATCAGTAGGGTGCGCTTCAGCGCACCGGTTATTCGTTTTTCGAGCGGAGAAATAACCGGTGCGCTGAAGCGCACCCTACGAACGGTGTCGCCAAGATGTGAGGTCCCTGCCATGCACAAATCGTAGCACCCATCACGTGGGGGAAAACAGTCAAAAAAGAACCGAGCCGGGAAATCCCGGCTCGGTTGGTCGTCGGAGTGTGAAATCTTAACTCACGCCGCTTGCGCGATCGAATCGCCTTGCGAGATCTGAGCGGTTCCCTCCGCCTGCGACTCGGTCTTCTGCTGGATCAACTGATCGCAGAGCTGCTCGATATTGCGGGCGGTCTGGTTGTAGCCGAAGTGCTGCTCGATGCGGCTCTTCATCGTCTTGCCGAGCTTGGTGCGGTAGGCCGGCTCGCGGATGATCTTGCTGACGCGTTCGATGAACGCGGCGGCGTCACGGCCGGTGATCGTGCACTCGCTGCCGGCAAACGCCGCGGCCTGCGACTGCTCGACGCTGTCGCCGCACTTCATCGCGACGACCGGCTTCTCGACGCTCATCGCCTGCAGTACGCCGGTGGCCGACGCGTTGGGCCACTCCGCGAGATACAGGTCCGCGATGCGCAGGAAGCCGGGCAGGTCCTTGCGACGGCCGGCATAACCGACGCGCTTGCCGACGCCGGCGGTTTCGAACTTCCGCTTCTGCCACGCGAGATCGCCTTCACCGCACAGCAGGTAAATCGCCTGCGGATGCGCGCGGAGAATGTTGATGATCGTCTCGACGAACTCTTCGCTGATCGTCTTGTCGAGGTCCTGGCCGCTGGTCGCGAGCACGATCGCGCTGTCAGGAATGCCATACGCGCTGCGCTGCGGGGCGGGCCCGAGGTTTTCTTCGACGTCGATGCCTTCGAGAATAAAGCGGCTGTCGATTCCCTTGCGGGCCCAGAAATCCTTGTCCGCTTCGTACTTCGCCTGGTCGGTGTAGCTGATGCAGTTGATGCCACCGGCGAACAGCGGCGAACGACGACACAGGTTGATCTTCACTCGCGCGATTTCCCAGTTCGCAACCACCGCCGCGATCGGATCCGCCTGCGTCGCATCGAAGATCGCGACGTCGATTTGATCCTTCACGAGTTGTGCCGCAAATTCCTTGGCCGACGTGACGATGTCGCTGTCGGTCGGGGCCGCCCACCACTGTATCTTCTTCTTGTTGAGCATGTCGATCGTCGCCGCCGCGCGCTTGCTGCTCGCGATCGCATAGCTGGTCTGCTGAAACTGCTGCTTCTCGTGACGCACGCCCGCTTCGGTGCTGTAGACGTGAAGCTTGAAACGCTTGCCGTCCATGTGCTTCGCCAGGCTGGCGATCGCGCGGCTCATCGATTCTTCATCCGCGACGCTGCTCACGATGAGCGCGACCTTCGTCTGCTTGTTGTTCCACTCAATCGACTGGCCCGAGCTCCACCCGATGCATTGGGCAGCGCGATCGTACTGCGTCGCGACGAACTGGCAGTTTTCGCGATCGCTCGTGTACGCGCCGCCATGCTGGAGGTCATACGCGACGCCGTTCTGGATCGCTTCGAGGCCCAGGGCATATTCACGACGGGCGATCGCGCTGCTGCCGAACTTGATCACCGGCGCCGCTCGCAGATCGGTCAGGCCAAGGAAGCCCGCGACGCTGACGAACTGGTTCAGCACCTTCTGGTCGCTGTAGTCGATCGCCTCGAGGCTCTGCAGCATGTGCTGATGCGCCCGACGGAGATCGAGCATCGCATGAGCGTGATGCGCGAGGAACTTTTCCGCGCTGTTGGGCGATTCCTGATACACTTCGAGCTGGGCCGATTCGATCAGCTCGCCCTTGTTCACGCGTTCAACCAGTTCCATCAACGAAGCCATAGAGGGTCCTTTCTCAAACAACCCGAAAATCGCGGTTACACAACGAGCTTTATCGGGCGGGATTGGGTGGGGACATAAATAGTCACCCGATAAAATCGAGTCGAAACGCGCGTCCGATAATGTCTTGCGAGGCTACATCGAGAGGATGCGAAGAAGCGCGTCGCGCGTGAGAGGCGTCGCGGATGGGCAGCATTTCGCCGGTGATGCGATCGCGCCCATCACCTGTGCGATTGACTTTCCGAACGGGGAAATCACCGATCGTCCCGCGAAGTGGATCGGATGCGTCGTGCCGAAGGTCGGCCAGAGATCGAGCAGGCACGACGCGTGTGCGACGGCACATTGAAGCTGCTCGCGTGTTTCGAGAGGCCCGCGCGATTCGGGGATATCCCAGCCGCGGCCGTAAACACGGATCGGAGCCCCTTCGCGAATCAGCGCCTTCACCCATCCGATCTGCCACGCGGGCAGAATCACACCGTCGATGAACGCGGCGCGTGGAAAACCTTCCTCGCCGATCGACAGCTTGCGGCGAAGGTCTGCCAGATACGAATCCACGTCACGCAGCATGGTTGGATTGCGCAACAACTCCTCGCGGGCCGATTCCCACAGCACCTTAAAGCTCGAATACTCCGCGATGGACTCGGGACATTCCAAAGACGGAACATCGCAGATGACAGCCGCTTCGCGGCTTAGCGCGGTCGTCAACTGCGTCACCGGCCACGAGCCGATGCTCAGACGCGAGGCATCCCATCCGGCAACCATCGCGCGCGCCTTCTGCGCGTCATCGATCAGAATCAAGCGATCGCGCGGTCCGGCATGCTTCACGGAAGGTATCCGCGAGCCAGTGACCCAAGTCACCCATCGAATCGACTCCGCCACCGCGCCGGCCGGTGTATCGCCGCGATACATGTTCGCGGCGAGGATCATGTCCGCTTTGGCCGCAGCCTGAGCGACCGCGAGCGGAGACGTCCTCGCGGGATCATCCGGATCGAGCCGGAAGATTGAATCATCGTTCGCCAGGACGGTCGCGAGCGCATGCCCGGCGTCGTCCCACAGCCGGAACCCGCTCGCGGCGATCAAACAAACGCGCGGGTCGTCGCGCTTCACGACCCCTCGCTCGCGCCAAATCGCCTTGATCTGCTCCGCCCGCTCGGTGGCGACGTTCGAAAAAACCTTCTGTGCCGCGCGCATGAGCAAATCAACTTTCGATTCGCTCAACGTCGCCAGTCTCACGAAATGGCTCGGCGGCGCGAGACCGGGATTCGTGCGAAACACGGTCGCGAGTTCCTCCGCCCAATTCTCACCGACCGCGAAGAAGAGCCGGTGCGCCGCGATTTCCTTCGAGAAATCATCGCAATGCATCGCGACCTCAAAATCTCGCGAATCCGGCATGATCGCGACGATTGCCTGATCGAACCGCAGCTGATCGAGCGCCACGCGCAGATGGGCGGCGTGTGTCGGGCCCAGAAAACAGGCCACGCGCCCGCTCACGGGCATCTTCTTAAGCATCGCCAGCGCCGCCCCGTGCGGCAGCGAACAGCCGGTGTGCCACGCACCGGTGACGTCGCGCAGTGTGAGATATCCATCACGCCCGAAGACGAATTCGCCGTCGGGTGTGTCGAAATCGATACCGAGAACTTCGCCATTGGCGCGCAGATTTTCGGAAGCACGAATCGATGCGCGCGTGGAAAGGGTGGTCTGTGTCAGGCTCACATTCTGTTATCGGACGCTCACGGCGAGTTCATTGAATAATGGAATTGAAGCTCAAAGCTTACAAAGCTCGCAGAGATCACAAAGAAAATCGAACGAATCATCTTTGTCTTTCTTTGTAATCTCTGCGATCTTTGCGCGCTCGCTTCTCGATTCTCTTTGCACTGCGACCCGGCTATGCTTGAGGTGCTATGAAGTTCACGAAAATGCACGGCATCGGCAACGATTATGTCTACGTCAACGGCTTCGCAGAAAAGCTCGAAAACCCTGGTGAAGTGGCCAAGAAGGTTTCGGATCGGCACTTTGGCATCGGTTCCGACGGGCTGATCATGATCCTGCCGTCCGACAAGGCGGACGTGCGCATGCGCATGTTCAACGCCGACGGTTCCGAGGGCGAAATGTGCGGCAACGGCATTCGTTGCGTCGCCAAGTACACGTTCGATCACGGCCTATCGAAGAACAATCCGCTGAAGGTCGAGACGGGCCGCGGGGTGCTCACGCTTGATCTGAAGGTGGACCACGACAAGGTCCAGCAGGTCACCGTGAACATGGGCGAGCCGATTCTGGAGACCAAGAACATTCCGGCGGAACTTCCGCGGACGTTCGGGGCGGAGAAGGTCATCAACGTTCCGATGACGCGCTACATGGAGCTGCCGACGGACAGTTGGGTCGAGCGCGCCGGACTCGATCCGCGGATGACGTGCGTCTCGACCGGCAATCCGCACGTGATCGTGTTCTGTAAAGATGTCGATGCGGTCAAACTCGAGAAGATTGGCCCGATGCTCGAGACGCACTCGATCTTCCCGAAGCGCATCAACGTGCATTTCGCGCAGGTGAACAAAAAGAACGACGTGAAGATGCGCACGTGGGAACGCGGGAGTGGAATCACGTGGGCGTGCGGCACGGGCGCGTGCTCGGTCGTCGTCGCGGGCGTGCTCACGGGTCGGCTCGATCGCAAAGCGAAAGTGCATCTCCCCGGCGGGGATCTGAACATCGAGTGGCGCGAGAGCGACAACAACATCTACATGACCGGGCCTGCGACGGAAGTGTATAGCGGGGAGTGGTCGGGCGAATGAGCCGCTTCCGGTCTGTGTAGGGTGCGCTTCAGCGCACCGGTTACTGCTTCGTTCGAAAAGCGAATAACCGGTGCGCTGAAGCGCGCCCTACGAGAGTCTTCACGTGCTGAATCGTCGCAAGCTTCAATTCGACTCCTTCGACGCGATGTTCGCCGACGTCGATCGGCTGCATCGTGACGGGTATCAGCGTGTCGGCAGTTGGGAACTCGGCACGATGTGCTGCCATCTCGCGGACTCGATCGAGCGGTCGATGGATGGTTTTAAGACCCGCGCGCCGCTGCCGATTCGGATCTTCAGCCCGCTCGTTCTGCCGATCGTTTTGAAAACCCGGCGGATCCCCTCGGGGATCAACGTCGCGAAGATGGCGCTTCCGTCGGGTGAGCAGAACGCGGACGAGCAGATTTCACGATTGCGGCAGGTTGCCGAGCGGTATCGGGGCTACCGGGGCACGCTTCATCCCCATCCCATGTTTGGGCGGATTTCACGGTCGAAGTTTGACCGACTGCACCTCATTCACGCCGCACATCACCTCAGTTTCCTCGTGTAGGTCCGGCTTTGCCGGACGAATGCGTCCGGCAGAGCCGGACGTACGAAAATTTCTTTGAAAAACTTCATCCTGTCGCGCATCACATCATTTGGGCGGGGAAATTGGGAGTACGGGTCGATGCCGACGGACGGGGAATGGCGACAGTTTCTGGCGGAGCAGGTGCGGCGGTCGTCGCGGCTGTGGTTCCGGCTGTCGTTCAACATCCTGCGTGAGACGAGCTTGGCGGAAGACGCGTGTCAGCAGGCGCTTTTACGAGCGTGGAGTCGGCGCGACCAGCTGCGCGAGCCGAATCACCTGAATGCCTGGATGGCTCGATCGGTGATCAATGAAAGTTTTCTGCTGCTCCGGCGAAAGCAATCCGAGCGGCGGGCATTTGAAAAAATCTCGCGTAATGAACGGGAGCAGGGAGGCGAGCAGCCGTGGATCGATCGGGAGGCGCTCGTCGCGGCCCTCGAGCAATTACCGGAAGCGACGCGCAGCGTTGTCTGCCTGCGAATCATGGAAGGCTTGAGCGGCAATGACGTGAAGGAACTGCTCGGCTGCAGCGCGTCGCAGGTCTCACGCATGTTGCATGAGGGACTCGAACACCTGCGGCGGCTGATGAACGATCGAGACGCCCAATCAAAGGAGGGCGCGTTGTCATGAACTGCGATTCGTATCGACAACATCTTCTGCAGATCGAGCTCTCGCCCGACGAGCGGCGAGCGACCGCCGAGGCGCTGCGGCATCTCGAAACGTGTGCCGATTGCCAGCGGGCAATCGCGCAATATGAACAACTTCAATCCAATCTGAAGCCAAACGAACAAACGCCTGAACCGGCCGGCGGATGGAATGCATTCGAAAAGCGGTTGATCGCAAGCGTCGAACCGCGGCGCGCCTCCTGGTTTCCACAGACGATGCGACTCGCGGCGGCGTTCTTGTTGGGGATTCTCATTGTTGAAGCGATGCGGATCATCCCGTCGCATCCGGCATCGCCTGTGCCGCCATCGCAGCATCCAACGATCGCGCAGGCGACCCCGGTCTTTACCCCGCAGGAAATCGCGCAGCACGCGCAGGCGTTCAACGAAGTTTCGCAGGTGTTCGATCGCCGCGCGAGTTGGGTGTTGCTGGCGAACAACACGAACGATGTCGGCGTCGCCGATGCTCCGATCGCCGACCATCGCAAGCTGCTGCTGATCCGTCTCACGATGACGCACGCCGGCGACCCGGTTGCGAGCAGCGACCTGGTCATCATCCCCGGCCAAAGCGCGTCGCTCACCGTTCCGTTGCAATCGGGCAATTCTGTGCATTACGAGATCGGCACGACGACGGGCGATTCGACTCGCCTCAGCCTCTGGGCGGAGCTGCAGGCGCACGGCACAAAGCAGGCGCTCGGCGCGCTCGCGACGGAGTTGCAGGTGCAACCGAACGAGAAGCTGACGGCCGGCGAGCTCGTGACGACATCCGGCGCGTATCAGCTCAAAGTCGGCTTCTCGCAGGCACCGGTGGCGAGCGGAGGAAAACTGTGAACGCCGCGACGCTCGTCATCATCCTCCTCTCGAACCACGGCTACTGGTTGTCGAACCAGCCCGGCACGATTTCCGTGCAGTGGAATGTGACAAGCAACGTGCCCGCGGCCGATCTTTCGTGGGATCTATTGATCGGCACGGTTCCTCTCGCCAGCGGAAAAGTCGCGATGCCAACAGACGAAAAGCCCGCGACGATCAACATCAAATGCCCGCAAGTTCGGGCGCGGACAGAAGTGCGCTGGGCGTATCGAATCGTCGCGCGCGACGGCGCAAAAGAGCTCGAGCACGGTGAAGAGACGCTGACTCTTTTCCCCGCGGATCTGACGCAAGGGTGGGCGGATCTGTTCAAGGACAAGCAGCTCGCGGTGCTCGACGCTGCCGATCGCCTGCCGAAATTGCTCGACGCCGCGAAGGTGCCCTACACGCGAGTGGATGATCCATCACGCATCGACAAGGCCGACGTCGTGATCGTCGGCGAAGATCAGCTCGACGATTCGACGTTCGGCCAGGCGGCGCTGATGAGCCTCGCGGAGCAGGGGAAGAGCATTCTGATTCTTCATCAAAGCAAACCGACGACGCTGGCGGGTTATCCGGTGATCGCGCGGCCGGCGCCGACGAAGCTCGCGTGGAAGCTCGATCATCCTTTGTTTGATCGGTTGAGCGAGGCGGACGTGCAGAGCTGGCTCACCGCGGGAAAGCCGGTCCAGGCAATCGCGCTTCCCGCGGACGAGCCGGCGCTGGAACTGGCCTATTGGCCGCTCGAAACCCCCGCGACGATGCCGGCGAAAGCGCCTTCGCCCCTTGAAGTGGTTGCATTTACAAAAACGATCGGCAGCGGACGCGTCGTCTGCTTTACGATTCCGCTGGGGCCGTGGCAGAGCGATCCGCGCAGTCAAATTCTCATGGGCAACGCGCTCGTGTACCTGCTCACTCCGCCGCAGCCGACGCTGAAGCCGAGTGAGCGTGCGATCCCGACCACCAAACCAACACAACCTTCAGGAGATTCGCAATGAAGCCTTCAACCGTTCGAAAAATTCTCGCGGCCGTTCTCGTGAGCGGCGTGATCCTGCCGAATGCATTCGCCCAGGCTCCCGCCCCCGCGCCGACAAGCGCGCCGGCAGCGACCGCAACACCCGCGACGAATCCGGGCATCCCCGTCGCGCTGCTCGACTTCGACGCGAACCTGCCGGGCAATCCGGACCTCGGCAAGCAGATCACCGAAGCGCTGACCGCTGTCCTCACCGGTCAAACCGGCTTCACACTCGTCGATCGCGCGTCGATGAATCGCACGCTGCAGGAACACGAGCTGAACCTCACCGGCCTGGTGAATTCGGATCAGGCGACGCAGATCGGCAAGCTCGTCGGCGCGAAAATTCTCGTCACCGGCAAAGCGTTTCTGCTCGACAAGAAGATTTACGTCACGGCGAAAGTCATTGGTACGGAGACGAGTCTGGTCGAGGGCTTGCTTGTGAGCGGACCGAAGGATGCGGAGGTCGGGCAGATGGTGATCGACCTATCGACCAAGCTCGCGGACAAGTTGCAAACGAGCGGGCCGAAACTCGTCGCGGCGCCGAACACCGCGCCGGATCCGATGGTTGCGCTGCAAACGCGCTTGAAAGGAAAGACGCTGCCGAAAGTCGGCATTCTGTTCGTCGAGCATCACGTAACTGCCCCGCGGCAGCACACGGATCCGGCCGTTGAAACCGAGTTCAAGTCGATGTTGACGGACTGTGGGTTTACGATCGTCGAAGGCGACGAAAAGGATTGGACGCGCGAAGGCGTGGAGGTCGTCGTCACCGGCGAAGCATTCAGCGAGGCCGCGACGAAGATCGGAAATATCGTAAGCTGCTCGGGACGAGTCGAGGTGAAGGTCGTGAATCGTAAGGACAATCATTTGCTCCTCGCGACACGCACGACGTCCCGCGCCGCGGATCTGTCGGAACAGATCGCCGCCAAGAGCGCGCTGCAAAAGGCGGCGCATGCGCTCGGTATCCAAGTCCTCGAATACTTCGACAAGCAAACTTCCGCGGCGACGACCGCGCCCGCGCATTAACCGTTTTGTAGGGTGCGCTTCAGCGCACCGGTTATTCCTTCCGACGAAAGGCAAATAACTGAAGTTGTCCGATTACGGTTCGCGTGCATGAGGTAATGTCATCCTGAGCGAAGCGAAGGATCTCGAAATCAGACGACGCGCACGATATCGAGATCCTTCGCTTCGCTCAGGATGACACGTCTGGCGGCGGATAATGTTGAAGCGCCTTTCACTATTCCTATTCGCACTCCTCTTCGCGGCGAACGCGCACGCCGCGGTGCGCATCGCGCTCGTTGGGTCGGGGCCGGAAAAAGACACCGCCGGTCTCCTCGCCCTCGCGGAGGTGAAACTGTCCGAAGACAACCGCATCGAACTGCTCGAGCGCACGCAGATCCACAAGGTCCTCGATGAGCAGAAACTGTCTCTCTCCGGAATGGTCGATGAAAACCAGGCCGTCGCGGCCGGGAAGTTGCTGCGCGTCGAAGTCTTCGCGGTGGTGCAAAGCCTGGGGCCGGACGCGCCGCCGGTGCTCACCGTGTTTGACGCTTTCAACGGGTCGCGGCTGGTCGATGTCGATCTGCCGAAAGACGACGTTGGCCAGCAAGTCGGCGCGATCGTGCGAGGGATCGATCGCTCGCGGCAGAAACTCGCCGCGCCGTTGCACGCGAAGACGGTGTGTCTGCTGGCGGTGCGAAACGCGGACCTTCCGCGAACGATGGATCCGATGTGCAATGCGGTTGGGTCGCTTCTTGAACGACAGTTGCTCACATCGGATGACATTCGCCTGCTCGAGCGAAAACGTCTCGAAGGGATCAACAAAGAGCGGCAGCTCGGCACGCTCGATCCGAAGCACGATATCCTCGCCTCGCTCGTCACGATCGACTTGGAATTCTCCCGCGCGAAGGAGGGCGATCAGCCAACTGTCACAGCGCTTTTGAGTGATGGCGCGGGCAAATCAATCGCCAAGCCTTCGACGACGGTCGATCCAAAACACCCTGCGGAGGCAGTGAGCCAGCTCGGCTCGAAAATCGCGCAGGCGCTTGAGGTGGTTCCAGGTCAGGCGGGGCTGGAACCGGCCAAGGAAGGCCGGCGGTTTTTAGTCGAGGCGGAGTTTTTGCTCGCGCACGGCGACGTCGAACGAGGATTGCAGTCGGCGGAATCGGCGTTTGCGCTCGCACCTGAATCGCCCGTCGCAATAAAGCTACTCAGCTTCGCCCTGATGCGACGCGCGATCGACATTCAGCGGAGCGATCAACAACAACTCTCGGCCGCGCTCGACATGGCGGCCCGCGCGATGGATCTCCGCGACGCGGAACTGATGAATCTGAATCACACAGATCTAAAGCATCATGATCTGAAGCTGTTCCCCGACAATCTCACGGGCGATTGGATCATGGCGCTACTGCAAACGGCTCTAAAGTCGGACGATGCAAAAGTTACGGAAGCGTCGCGACGGCTTGGCGACTCGTACGTGCATTTCGCGCACGATTGGATCGTCAACTCCGAAGCGCTCTCCGCGGGCAACGAGCACGACCTCGCCGAGCATCAGTCGTTCATTCGTCTCAACCGAATTGTCCCGGCACTCGCGCTCGCGTCTGCCAGTAAAGCCGATTACGTCGCGGAAGTGACCGGGATCTACGAGCGTTATTTTTCGCTGCTGTCGAAGATGCCGGCGATGAAATCGATCCGGCTGTACGTCATCGCGGGACAAGAGTTGGGGGATCCGGCGTATTGGACTTGTCCCGATCGGAAGTGGTCGCCGGCGGATTTCGCGAAGGATGATCTCGCGCGGATCGATCACGTCTATCAGATGCTCGCCGATCATCCGTCGTCGGCGGTGCGGTTTTACGGGCTGCGCGATCGGTTACAGTTTCTCCGATCGGCCAATCGCATGAGCGACGAAGAATTCGCGACTGCATATGTCCAAGCGCGGGATGCGGCGCGGGCGGGGCTGGATGACGACGTGCTCACCAAAGTGGATCGAGTCGGGATGCTGCGAAACGCGATGATCGGCAACGCGATGACAATCGTCGGCCAGGGAAAAGATCCGCAGCAGTGGCTTTCGGATCGAATCGGATGGTACGACTTCTTCAACGCGCACCACGTCTTGCCGCAGCAGGCGCTCGTACACGTGGGCGATCTCGTGCGCCTGCAGGCGAGCGGTGAAGACGCGGTGAAAGTTCTGCGTGGATTGCAGACGCTGGTGGACGATTCGCAGACGCAGTTCATCGGATGCTCGGCCGTGGAAGGGCGAACGCAGCTCGCCAAGGCGATTCGCTCGCTCGCGGGGAATTATGCGGAAGTGCGCGAAGCATTTCTTAACGGCGAAAGCGTCGCTCGGTTGCTGTTGAAGGCGGGCGATGACATCACGTCGATTCAGTATGTGATCAGCGACGGCAAGGGCGGGGCGTTTGCGATTGTCGCGGCGCGTGATCCTGATGAGCCTTCGTTGCGCGCGGTGTCGCTCGCGCTCGATGGCAGCGGGGGAAGAACGATCGGTTCGATCGCGCTCGCGACGAGCGTGAACGACGCGTGCGTGACCGATACACAAATTGTCGTCGCGACGGATGCGGGGATTGTCATCTTCGCGCGTACCGGTGGAAATACCGCGAAGATCACGACCGACGACGGCCTGCCGACGAACAGCGTGCAATCGGTCGCGATGATGGGCGACGTGATCTATGCGGGCCTGCGCGACCACGGGTATCTCGTGTCCTATGACATCGGCTCGCGCAAATGCACGGTGCTGGCGAGCAGTCGGCGGAAGGAGAAGGCGTCGCCGTTCGACGACGCGGGCAATTTCGCGATCGTGCGCATCGCCGCGGATGTTGCGAAGCAGCGGCTGCTGCTCGTGCACTGCCACAGCGGACGCTTCGCGGAGAATGGGCTGTGGCGATACGAGCCGGCGACGGCGGAATTCAAGCAACTGCTTCCGGTGTACTTCGATTATGGGCAGCGAAATGCCGCGGCAACGCGAATCCTGCCGGACGGGCGGATGCTGATTAACTCGTACAACTGGGCGATTGCGTTCGATACGAAGACGGACACGCCGACGTTGTTGTTTGCCGATTCGATCGGTGCCAGCCCGACGCTGCGAACGAAGTCGCGGCCGTTTGAGTTCAATCGTCGCCTTGCGGCGCCGTACACGCTCGTCGCTGATGAGCTGTGGAGCGCATCGCCTCTGTCGCGCATCGAGCCGAATACAAATCGGATGACGGAGATCGATCTGCCCGACGATGAGCCGGCGACCGCACCATCGAACCGGCGCGCGCGCGAGAAGAAGATGAGCTGGCTCGAGCCGCTGGCGGACGCGGAAAATGTTGTTGTCGGAGATGCGCAGTCGTTGTGGCTGGTTCCGATTAAATCGCGCGCGGCGACATCGGCGCCGTCGTCGCAGCCGAAGCCGTAAAAAAGGTGACAGCCACCTTTTCCGTATCAGTAAACAGGGTCGATAATGGCGGTTCTGATGGGATTTGATGGAATTACGCTGAAACGCGCGAATCAGTCGCCACCCGGATCGTCGGTCGGCATCAGGACCGAGTCGAATTGATCGACGGGGAGCGCTTTGTCGCTGCAGTCGAGGTTGTACTTTGTTCCGCCGCCGCCGGAACCACCGCCTCCTCCTCCTCCGCCACCTTTGCCGCCGCCACCACCCGTTTTGACGACGGCACCGCCGTCGCTCGCGCCGGCGGCGTAGATGTTGTCGCGCACGCCGCCGTGCATCGCGCCGCAGAAGGGCGTATCGGTGAACGCCACGTGGCCGTCACCGTACGCGACGTTCTGGCCCTTGTTGCGGTGGTTGTTCGAGTTGGCGGCCATCATTTCGCGCTCGGGAGCATCGTGCGCCGGCCCGAGCACATTGTTCGGCGGACTCGAGCCCCCACGCGTGCCGGGGTTAATGTCACCGAGCAGCGCGAAGTCCGAGCGAAACTGTTTCTTCCACGTGAACCCGCTCTTGAGCGCGGCGCTCGTCGGAAACGGCGCGGCAATCGAATACGTCATCTGATCCGGAATCTTTTCCCAGTTGCTGGAAAAATTCGGATCGACCTTCAGCGACCACGGCGACGCCTCCGTGGCGGGGCAGACAAAGAGAATCGGATTCAGCCGCTGCGATTTCATCAGCCAGAAAAAAGTCGCGGGGACGTTGTTCACACCGACATAACCTTTATCGCCGAAGGTGTTCTCGATCATGAACCCTTCGTCGGCCAGCAGAAGATTGTGATCCGGCTGATATTCCGTGCGCGGAAAGCTGTGGTCGTGATCGTTCGTCGCGTAGAGCACCATCGCGGTGTGAAGCTGACGAAGGTTATTCGCGCACTGCACGCGGATGGATTGCTCGCGAGCGCGCGAGAACGCGGGCATGAGCAATGCCATGAGTATGGCGATGATGCCAATAACAACCAAAAGCTCGATCAGGGTGAAGGCGGATGAGTTACGGCGGCACCGACATTCCAGTCGGTGATCGGACGCGGTACGCCGCGGCCGAAATGAGGGGATATGCGTCAATGAGTACATCGGCGCATCACAGACAAGAATGTCTGTGCCACCAGAAGACAACCCGATCGGAAGACCAACAGCCATCCGTGTCACTGCGTCAATCCCTTCTTCTGATACTCGCCGAGGCGGTAGTAAAGCTTTCGCACGCTGATGCCGAGCTCTGCGGCGGTGGCGGCGCGGTTGCCGTTGTTCTTCTTGAGCACCTCGAAAATGTGCTTTTGTTCGATTTGCTCCATCGTGAGCTCGCCGCCATTTGCGGGAGCCGGCGATGCGTCAGCGGTTGCGAGCGCGACCGCGCGACGCGGGGCCACTTCGAACTGCATCACCGGTTCCGTCGCCGCGGCGGCTTCGTTCACGATCTGGCCTTTGCGGCGCTTCAGCGCCCGCGCCATCGCCACTTCGAGCGTGCCGAGCGTGCAGGGCTTGGTGATGAACTCGACCACGTCGAGATGAATCGCCTTCTTCGCGCTATCGAGATCGCCAAACCCGGTGAGAATGATTGCCTGAATTTCCGACTGCTGTTTGCGGACGCGCTCAAGGAACTCGATACCGCTCATCCCCGGCAGGTTGAGATCGAGGATGAGGATGTCGAACTCGCGATCGGCGACGAGGCGCAACGCGGCTTCGGCGCTCGTGGCAAACGTCGCGGAGAAACTCATCTCGCGCATCGCGCCTTCGAGCATTTTGCGCACGCGCGGATCGTCTTCGACGACGAGCACGTCGCGGCCCGATGGCAGGCTGGTCATCTGTTCAGGTTTGACACTCATCCGCCTCATTCCCCTGATTGTCGCGCCTTTGCCTGCGACAAAACGATAGGTATTTCTCCGATTGCGCGTTAAGAGCCAATCGGCGCACCCAACTGCAGGTTTTGTTCGTTCGGGCTTCGGGCAGGAAGTCGCACGACGAATTTGCTCCCACGACCGACGCCGCGGCTTTCAGCACTGATTCGTCCGCCATGGTTTTCGATAATTGCGTGGGTGATCGACAAACCCAGCCCCGTGCCCGGCTCGCCCGCGCCGCGCTTGGCGGTGAAGAACGGCTCGAAAACATTTTGCAACGTATCGGGATTCATTCCACGGCCGTTGTCTTCCACCGACAACTCGACCCAATCGCCTTCGCGCTTGCCGCGAATGCGGACTTCGCCTCGCTGCGGGGGGACAGCTTCTAACGCATTCACGGTGAGATTCAACAACACCTGCTTCAGCTCGGTGAGGTTCCCAACAATCTCCAGCGGCTGCGCGTCGTCGAAATCCAAAACCACCGAACGGTCGCGATAATTCCGTAAACCTTTTGTGAGGACGGACACTTGTTTTGCAACCGCATCAAGATGCAACGACTGCCGCTCGTCCTGTCCGCCGCGCGCGAGCGAGAGCAGGCGGCTGGTGATTTCCTTGCAGCGGAACGCTTCGTCGTGCATCACGCCTTGCGCGTCGAGCGCGGCCGATAGGTCCTGCGCCTCGGCTTCGACGTTGGCATCATTTTCGGATGTGTCATCGCCGTTCATCACGCGCCGCAGCGCCTTGGCGGCGAGCTCGGCATAGCCGGCGATGACGCTCAGCGGGTTGTTGATCTCGTGCGCCACACCCGCGGCGAGAAAGCCGACGCTCGCGAGCCGCTCCGAGCGCACGAGTTCGCGGCTTCGCGCGATGACCTTCTCGTCAAGCGTGCGATACAACTCCGCCATTTCGCGGGCCAGGCCATTGAACATCGACGCAAGATCTCGGAACTCGACATCGCCGCGGAGGCGTATTTCCTCCCGATATTCGCGGGCGGCGCTGCGTTTCATGTCGTCGCGGATCCACAGCAGCGGACGGACGAGCGTGCGGTATTGCATGAGATGGATGAGTGCTGAGATGAGCAGTACGAGTCCAAGACAAACGCAGGTCCATTCGAGCCGCGAAAGCAATCGATCGGACGCGCCGGTGATGTGATGTCGGGCGGAATTCGGAACGAGCTTCGCGACGCTCGCGAGGGATTGGTGGACGTGCTCGAGTTCCTCCGCGGCGGAAATTGCCGAAGCGCTGTTCGTGGCCGCGGTCGATTGATCGAGCGCGCTCTGCAAGTGCTCCGCCGCGGCGTGACCGAACGCGAGTTCCGCTTCGCCGTCGCCATCGTCAATCTTCGTCGCCAGCGAAAGCTCACGCACGATCTCGGTCAGCTCCTTCTGAATCGGATCGAAGTGAATCGCGCCGTGATACAGCTGCCAATTCGCCCCACGCAGCTCGTCGCGCAGCCACGCGACCTGCAGCAGCGTCGCGTTCGCGCGATCCATCGCGTCATACTCGGCCGACGACGCGCGTGCAGTGCCCTGCAAGGAGACCAGATTCCAGATGGAAACCGCGCCCAGCAGGATCACGCCGAGGAAAATCACGGCGCTCCAGATCCAGAATTTGTTGATCAGCTTCATAACGTGTACCTGGAGGCCCGATCACCCCATCATCCACTGCAGAATCTACCCGAAGATTCCCGCACGGAAGCCGACCGCAAATTTTGCAGTTGGATGCCCAAGTCCCGTACGAAAGATAGGTAAAACCTGTTCCCCGCGTCCATGAAACTCGGCAGAATTCTCCGCTGCCCATTCTCCCCGCGTGATTTGTCGTTCTGATTACAGGACACGAAATGCGTCGCGTGCACCGCCGGGATGCAGACGAACGACCGGCACCCTCGCTCGAACACGAGACAAGGCACGGCCATTGATTAGAATCGGTGAATGATTGGTCAAACGATGTGGGATCAATTGCTTAAGGATCGTGTGGTTGTTGTAACCGGCGCGGCATCCGGAATTGGACGCGCGGCCGCGCTGTTGTTCGCGAAACACGGTGCGAAGGTCGCGGTCGCGGACATCGACGACGTCGAAGGCGCGCGCACGGTGGAGCAGATTCGCGCGCTGGGCGGCGATGCAATTTTTGTTCGAACCGATGTTTCCCAGGAGGCCGACGCGCGGGAACTGGCGACGCGAACAGTGGGGCGTTGGGGCACGATCGACATTCTTTTGAACAACGCCGCCGCTACGAGATTGTGCAACGAGCAGGATCGCGCTGCCCATGAACTGCCTGAGCAGATCTGGGATCGCATGCTCAACGTCTCGCTGAAAAGCGTTTATCTGTGTTCAAAGCATTGCCTGCCGGTCATGCTTCAGAATCGCCGGGGAGTGATTTTGAATGTCACGAGTATCGACGCATTTCTTCCGGAGGCGGGGTTTGATAGTTACACCGCCGCCAAAGGCGGGGTGACCTCGCTGACCAAAGCCATGGCGGTTGACTATGGGAAAGCGGGCATCCGCGTGAACTGCATCAGCCCGGGGTATGTGATCACCGAAGTGCAGATGGATTGGTTCAAGAACAAGCCCGAGGCCGTCGCAGACGTTCAGCGCAACCATCTCACCTCGCGGCTGGGCAAACCGGAAGACATTGCGAACATGGCCGTCTTTCTGGCATCCGATCTGGCCGAGTTCGTCACCGGCGCGATCATTCCAGTTGATGGGGGATATCAGATCTACAAACCATCGGCAGCGAGTGAATTCTGTCGCAAGGAAGATCGAGGTTAATCTTTTCAGCGTCTCGATCATCACCCGCCGTCGCGACTTCGCTTGAAATCTGCGGCGATTCAATGATCCTGACGTCCGGGAAGACGAGGTGAAATGACGCTGCGGAAGATCGACAGGCAAGAGGCGTACTGGTCGAGTCTCTTCCTTGCGCCGGCGCTTCTGGTCATCTTGATCTGCGTGATCATCCCAGCGGTCCTCGCCTTCGCGCTGTCGTGGACGCACGCCAGCCGCTTCGGAACGGTCCACTTCGCCGGCGGATACAACTACCGCAAGCTCTTCGAAGATCCGGTCGCGCTGCAGAGCTTTTTTAACACGCTTCTCTACGTCGTTGTCTTTGTCCCGCTCAACATTGCGCTCGCGCTCGCGGTCGCGCTGCTGCTCCAACCGAATTTCACGGGCATGAAATTGATCCGCAGCGTCTACTTCGTGCCGGCGGTTCTGTCGAGCATGGTCACGGTCAGCATCTTCCGGTTTCTATACGATGCGCGCCATGGTCCGATCAGCGCGCTGCTGGAAACACTCGGTTTTGCTCCGATCGCCTGGCTGGAGCAGACCGGATACGCGATGGCCGCGATCATCGGCCTCAGTTTGTGGAAGAGCATCCCGTTCAACGCGATCATTTTTCTCGCGGCCCTGCAATCCGTCCCCGCCGAGCTTCACGAGGCCGCGCGGATCGACGGCGCCGGCGCCATGCGCCGCCTGTTCAACGTCACCGTCCCCGCGCTGCGTCCGATGATCGGCGCGCTCACCATCCTCTCGCTGATCGGCGCGTTTCGCGTCTTCGAGCCGATGTTCGTCCTGACCGAAGGCGGGCCCGCCAATTCCACGCGCTCCATCGCACTGCACGCCTACCTCGTCGGCTTTCGCGACGGCGAATTGGGTTACTCGAGCGCGGTCTCGTTCGTTCTGCTGGTGATCATCCTGGTTGCGACGGTACTGCTTCACCGAATGGGAGGGGAAGAGTGAGCACGAAGAAATCCCTCGCGGCCGCCGGGTATCTACTCGTGCTCGCGCTGGGCATCGTGATCTTCGGATTCCCGCTTTACTGGATGGTCCGCGGCGCGCTGATCTCACAGGCCGAGTGGTTTCAGCTGCCGCTCGTGTGGTGGCCGCATCATGCGCAGCTGAGTGCGTTTCACGAGATCTTTGCCAGCTTCCGCATGGGTCTGGTGCTGACGAACACGGCTTGTGTCGCGCTCCTGATGATGATCTTCAACGTCGCGTTCGATTCGATGGCCGGCTTCGCGCTGGCGAAAATGCACGCGCCCGCGCGAAAGTGGGTTTATCTCCTGCTGCTCATGACGATGATGGTTCCGTTCGAAGGCCTGATGGTCCCGCTCTATCTCGTCGTTACGCGGATGGGCCTCGCGAACACGATCGCGGGCATTGTCCTGCCCGGCGCCGCCAATGCGTTTTGCATCATCCTGATGCATCATTTCTTCGCGAGCGTGCCGGATGAACTGATCGAAGCCGCGCGCGTGGACGGCGCCGGCTGGCCGCGAATCTTCTTCGGCATCGCCGTTCCGCTCGCGACGCCCGCGATCGCGACGATCGCGATCATCACGTTTCTCGCCGGCTGGGATTCCTTCGTCTGGCCGCTCTTGATCACCGACCCGCAGAGCAACTTCGACGTGCTGCCCAAGGTGCTCGCCGAGGCCACCTTCGCGAGCATGGGCGGCGCTCAAGACATCCAATGGCCCTGGCTGATGGCCGCCGCCCTGATCGCGACGGTGCCCGTATTAATCCTCTTCGCCCTCGGTCAACGTTTCTTCATCGAAGGGCTGACCAAAGGCGCGGTCAAAGGCTGACCCTAATCCGGTGATTCGGCTTTTTGTTCCGCTACACCATTTGCGCGAAGCAGGTCGACAACGGCCGATTTGTCGAGTGCGCCGTTCGGAACATACCTTGAGCCATTTGAGCAAATGCGAAGGATCTCAAGCCGGCCGATCTTGCGCAGCTCGAAGAAGGTCGACTCATCCAGCGCGATTGAACGCGTCCGAATGCCACAGAAATAAAAGCTCAGGCGGTCATCCCGAATTTCCGCGACCGCGAATGCCGACGCGACGCATATGCACACAACACCGATGCCAGCTAAAGCTAGCATCGCCACACTGGCCGCGATCTTTGTCGCAACGGAATCCTTCGCGAAGATCCAGAGTCCCGCTATGGGCAGGCAAATCACCACGGCGAATTGCCAGCCGACCGTCCGCAATGTGCGAGACGCACTTCCTCGAACGAGTTTAATGGCTTCTGTGTCCAAAGGTGTGTCACATAAGGCCAAGTCGGCGCCTCGACATCGGATAGGGTGAGGCAGCCGCCGAACCGCCGTGAATCTTTATCTGTCTGGCGAGCCAAGCACTGTTAAACCGCACGTGGCCCTGGTGGGCGAGGACCTTAATCACGCCGGGACGGTACCGACCATTTTCTGCGCGGATACGAAACGCGACCCCGCCTGCCGGAGCCTCAAGGAACATCGCACAACAGCCCGGAAATGCGTTGCGTACGAGCTGCTCAAGTGCGCGGCGGCGCTGCGGGTTGTCCAGTGTCTTCAGCCGCATAACAATTATTCTTCGGACCCGCCCGCCAAACAACAAGGCCTCCCCAGTCCGTGGCCTTGCCGCTCAATCCGCGACATCCCAAAAGTCGCTTTGACCCTCTTTAAAAGTCCCGAAACGCGGTTTTTGCCTGAATACCGTCTTCCCCGCTCGCGCGCGTAGCTATTCCCGCCCGCACCTGCTACACTGACCTCCGGTAGGTTCGCCTAGCGAAGCCGGTTGCTGCGATTCCGTTTGCGTCGCGCCATCTCTCCTTCACCAGACCCTCCTCCTTCTCGGCCGGAATGTTGGCCTCTTTCATCTGGCTCGGAAAGTAAAACTCGGGTCTCAAGCCCCAACTCACGAGGAGTTCCCATGGGCAAGAAGTTGTACGTTGGCAATCTCAGTTACGAGGTCGATAGCTCGGCTCTCGAAAGTCTTTTCTCCGCGCACGGCACTGTCGAAAGCGCGCAGATCATCACCGATCGTGACACCGGTCGAAGCAAAGGCTTCGGCTTTGTCGAAATGAGCAGTGATGACGAAGCGCAAGCCGCCATCAGCGCCCTCAACGGCCAGGAACACGGCGGACGCGCGCTCACCGTCAATGAAGCCAAGCCGAAGGAAAACCGCTCCGGCGGCGGCGGCGGTGGTGGACGCGGTGGATACGGCGGCGGCGGGGGCGGCGGTCGCTCCGGTGGTGGACGCGGCGGCTACGGTGGTGGCGGCGGCGGCGGTGGTCGCAGCCGGTACTAAACCAACAACGCGATTCTCTTCAGTCGGCCCGCGCGCTCCGCGCGGCGCCGACTGTTAGTTTACCTTCACAAGGATTCCCATGCCCATGTCCAAGCAAGAGCGCGTCGCACACGCCGCGCAGCTCAAGTCCGAAGCCCGTGCCCGCAAGCTTCACGTCATCGCCGAGCGCCGCGCTAAAGCCGCCAAGGTCGACAAGGCCGAATTCATCCGCCAGATCGTCAAGGGCATCCATCGCCCGATCACCGCAGAAGATCTCGCCGCCGAACCCGACCCTAGCTAACGCGCGCTCTTCGCCTCCGCGCAGTTGTGTCGAACGAAACGGGGGAATCCGGCGCCCGGCACATGGGATGCAAAAGAAGTTAACCCAATCGCATCTGGACCTGCAGGCGAGATTCAACGGCCTGCGCAGCCGCCTCGCCAAGACGCCCACCGACGACGAACGCAAACAGATCCTCCACGACCTCGCCCGCCTCAGCGACGAAGTCTCCGCACTCCTGAAGAATTCCCCCCAGTGGGACGAGCAGCAACACTGACCGGCAACGAAGGATTTTCGTTAGCTGGGCGTCTTTCCACGTTTGTGATTCGTGGGGAAATGATCTTCAAAGCCCCAGAAACAAATCGCGGCATTTGACCAGGGCGGCCATTTTCCGATCGGCGATCGAGCGTTTGTTCATCCAGAATCCGCAGTCGGGGTGGACCCATTTGATGCGGTTGTCGCCGACTTGTTTGGCCGCGGATTCGATGCGCTTCGCGACGACCTCGGGCGGCCATTGCCCCAGACGAGGAAGCGTCCGCAGATCGAGATCGTGAAGGAAATGCCGAAGCTCCCGGCAGCGGCGGCGTGAAGGTGAGGCATCGCGATGGTGCGTAAAGAACGACCGATTCCCCGGTATGTTCCGCTAGAGGTCAAGCGGAGGCGTCGGATGTTTTGGAATGTCGTCTTTTGGGGATGCGTGCTCCTGGTGTTTTGCGTGAGTCGCGCGCACGGGGTGCTTGCGTTCATCGGTTTTGTCGCGGCGATTGTGGGGTTGGTTGCGGTAGGCGTTGTGAAGTCGACGGATCATGTTCGTGATGGCAAGCAGCGGCGTAAGGAGTAGAACGCGCGAGCCGTCTTTCACCTCAGTCCTGCGCAACTTTCACCTTTCTATCGGCCAAGTCCGAGGAACAAATCGCGGCCTTTGACGAGAGACGCCATCTTTCGGTCGGCGATCGAGCGCTTGTTCATCCAGAAGCCGCAGTCGGGGTGGACCCATTTGATGCGGTTGTCGCCGACTTGTTTCGTCGCACTCTCGATGCGCTTGGCGACGAGTTCGGGGGTTTCGACGGTGTTGACCTTGACGTCGATCACGCCGATGCCCAGGCCAATGCGCGGGTTGAGGTGTTCCTTGAAATGCGCGAGCTCGTCGTAACCGCGGAAGGCGAATTCGAGCACCACGTGATCGCAATGCAGCCGGTTCATGAAGTCGATCAGTTGTTGCCATTCGCCTTTTTGAATCGATTGTCCGCCGTAATTTCCGAAGCAGACGTGCACGCCTTTTTCTTTGCAATGGGCGGCGGCGTCGAGGATCAGGTTGATTGCGTCCGCGGCCCAGGGGCCTTCGTGCGGATGGCCGGAGATGTTGGCTTCATCGACTTGCAGGACCTGCGGATCGATGTCGGCCACCTGCTTCGCGAGCGTTTTGCCGAGCGCCATCGCGAGCGCTTCGCGATTGGAATAGTGCCGGTCGATCAGCGTCTTGCAGAGCATGTGCGGACCGGTGAGCGTGAACTTGAGCGCGTGGTTCGTGCAGCTTCGCGCGCGGCGGTAATCGCGCGGCAGGTTGAGCGTGCCTTCATCGATCGCATCCTCCACCACGCCTGCGGGTTCGGAGCGAAAGCTCATGCCTTCGAGGCGGTTGAACATCTCGATATCGCTGCGGCTGATTTGCGAGCGAATGCCGGACATCGGACGAATGAAGTATTCGATCATGCCGTTGGTGTCGGGGTGATTGATGTCGAAGCGATAGAGTTCCCCGTCGGCGACGACATCAATGCCGGCCATTTCCTGGGTTTTGAAAACAACCTTCGTGGCATCGATCAGCGCTTGCTGAGAAGGACTGGCGACGAGCCAGTCGGGGACGGGGTAAGAGCCAACAACGGTTGTACGAATACTGGGCACCTGTTCCATGCGAAACTCCTTGCGCTTACAGTTTCGGCATTATGAGTCTCGCGTCGAATGATGTCGAACGGGTTGTGCCCAATCTGCTGATCATGTTTCTCGCGGCAACCTTCGTAACTGTTGCCGGCACTGCGCGCGGCGAAGATGAGCCGACGTTTCTGAATCCTGCCATGCTGCATGTCTCGGTCGAAAGCGCCCAGCCGAACGAGTATTTGTCCATTTGCCCCAACGTGTGCGAGCTGGGCGATGGGCGGTTGCTGATTGCGTACCACCGGACGACTCGCGTTGATTTCTCGGGTGAGTACAGCACGTACACGCGTGTATCGAGTGATGGAGGCAAAAGCTGGAGCGAGCCCCGGCTGATGCAGCAACACCTGCAGGCGCCGGGGCTGCTCTGCCTGGGTGATGGCAAGGTGCTGCTCAATGGGTGTTCGGTGATCGACGATCGCTGGTCAACGACGATGCGATTGTTTCGCTCTGACGACGGCGGGCAAACGTTCAGCGAGCAAAAACCAATCTGGGAGAAATCAAAGGGAATTCGTCTGCAAGGAGGCTGCGCGTCGCTGGTTCGACTCAAGAGCGGGCGACTGGTGTTGCCGGTTTTCGGAAGCGACCTGACCGCGGCCGACTATGGCGCGGCGACGGAGCAGTTGAAGGCTTGGTGCTACTTTTCGGATGATGGCGGAACGAGCTGGCAGGAAAGCAAGACGAAGATTTCGCTGCCCAAGCGCGGGGCGATGGAGCCTTCAGTCGCGCAGTTAAGCGACGGCACGTTGGTGATGGCACTGCGAAGCGCCCTCGGCTTCGTGTACATGGCGCGATCGAACGATGAGGCGCAAACCTGGAGCGAGCCGTGGTCGTCGGGGCTGGAAGCCCCTGAAGCGCCGCTGACGATGGCGGCGTTTCCCGATGGGAAGGCGCTGTTGCTGGTGTACTGCTCGGGCAAGTTCGTGCCGACGCATCACCACAGCGGCGAGCGCACGCCACTGACGGCCGCGGTCTCCAAAGACGGCGGAAAAACTTGGCGCATCGTCGGCAACATCGCCGGCGGTCCGCACGAATTCGGAGCGACGACGATTTGCTTTACCTCGAAGGGTAAGGTCATCGTCGGGTACGATTGGCATCGCATCCCGTGGGATCGGACGGTCAAGACGGGTGGCGTAAGATTGGCGATGATCGATCGAGCATGGTTCGATCACGCGTTGGACGAAGTTATTGATCAGCAACATCCAGCATCGCGGGAGAAATGAAGATTTATGAGTATTGCTTCGAATGATGTTGAACTAATCGTGCCGAATCAGGATCGGTGCGGTGAGGGGCCGATCTGGGATTGGCGGCGCGGGGTGTTGGTATGGACGGACATCAGCGCGCGCGTCGTGTATCAATTCGATCCCAGGACAGGACAAGCGGCGGTGATCGGGAACGATGTTCCGGCGGGCGGAATCGCGCTGAGCGATGATGGCGGATACATTGTTGCGGCGCTGGAAGGGATGTATCAGTGGTCGCCGGGGTCGAAGCTGCGTCCGTTACTGCTGGAACATGAGGGACAGAAGCTGAAGTTCAATGACATCCTGGCGGCGCCGGAGGGACGGATTTACGCGGGCACCTACTACTGGGGCGCGGACGATCGAATGGAACGGGCGGGGAAGTTGTACTTGATCCAGCCGGATTTGAGCGTCGAAATCGTCGCGGATGGGATTGAGCTTTCGAATGGGCTGGGGCTGAGTCCCGATTTGAAGACGCTGTATTATGCCGATTCGACGGCTCGCGTGATTCGCGCGTTTGATGTGGATGCATCGAGTGGTCGGCTTTCGCGCGAGCGCACGTTCGTGAAAGTTCCCAGCAGTGAGGGGCTGCCGGATGGGCTGACGGTGGATGCCAAGGGGTTCGTCTGGAGCGCGCAGTGGTACGGCTCGCAAGTCGTGCGCTACGACCCGGATGGGAAAGTCGAGCGGCGCATCGCGATGCCGGTGGGACAGGTGGCGTCTGTGGAGTTTGGCGGACCCGACCTCGACGAGCTTTTCATCACCACCGCGGGCGAGCGATGGGAAAGCCGTTTCTCGCCGCCGGGGTACGACTATAAAACAATCAAAGACGGCGGCGCGGTGTATCGCATTCGCCCGGGCGTGCGGGGAAAAAACGAGCTTGTTGCGACATGTCGAAAGTAACTCCATCAGAAAAGCTAACCGGGACGTACCTGCCGATGGATTCGTGCGCGGCGGAGGTGATCGTCGCGCCGTTTCATGATCCGGTGATCGAGCCGACGTTGCAGTACGAATTAGAGGTCGTCGGCGGATCGGACGTTCGACTCGACGCCCTGTGGTGCTGGACGCGAATTCGCTGGCAACGCGCGAAAGCGCAAGAGCCCGTCGCGGATTTTCGCGTGCCGCTGTCGGTTTCGATGGATCGCTACGATCGCGTCATCGCGGCGATTACGGTGTCGAAGAATGCCTCGCTGATCGTATCCGCGCGGGTGGACGGGAAATGGTTTACGCGAGCGCGAGAAAATGGATCGGACGTGCGCCGCGAATATGCGGTTGACGTCCAGGGTGATCAATTGCGGGAGGTGCGCCTGCAGTTCTTCGCGGAAAACAGCGAACCGGCAATGGTGCTGATTTCGTGGATTGCCGTCGCCGATACGGACATGGTGAGCGCGATGTCGCGCGGTCGCGTGCGCTTCGGCGCGGAATGGGCGGGGCTGATCAAACCGGTCGACCAGTGGAAGGCGCCGCGCTTTGCACGCGGACTGCTCTTTGACGAATCGCATCTGGAGGTTCTACGAGCGCGGCGCGCGCATCCGGATTGGCGGGAACATTTCGCTTTGCTCGAAAAGCGCGCGGCGCAAGCCATGCAGCGCGAACCGGAGGACGACCTTGGTGAATTCCTTCCCTGGTCCGACCTGCGTTACATGCGGGAGCGCGAGTACGGACGGCAGCCGTATCACAACGATGCGCAGCTTCTGGCGCTGGTCGGCTTAATCAACCAAGATCAAGCGATGATTGACCACGCGTTGCGCTTCCTCATGTGCATGGTTCACACGCCGCACTGGTGCTGGGCCGCCGACTGCCGCGTGCTCGGTAGCACATGGGACGCGCGCTGCTTCATGGAAGAAATGACGACGACCAGCGTCTGCCTGGTTGCGGATTGGCTCGATGCCGCGTTGACGGATCGAGCGCGTGCGCTGATCGCGCAATCGATCTGGGACAAGGGGCTCGCGCTCATCGAGCGCGACTACATGAAACACGAAGAGGTGCATCACATCAACCAGGGACCCTGGTTCTGCCGGGCGCGTGTTCTCGGCGGGCTGCTGCTGGAGCGCATCTGGCCGCGTGTTGGCAACTATGTCGATCGCGCTGTCGAAGGTTTGCGCGCAGATCTTGAGAATTACATTCTGCCGGATGGCGGTACGGACGAAGGCGTGGGCTATTGGAGTGTGACGCTTCATGCGGCGTTGCCGGCGCTGATCGCCTACGCCCGCTCGCAAAAGCTGGACGTCCGAACATTGCTACCGAAATCATTCGATCAAAGCGAAGCGTTTCTCGCCACCATGTCTGCGGTGACGCCCGGCCACGTGCTGATGGATGGCGACAACAGCACCGATTATCTGGTGGGCGACACGATCGCAATTTTGGCTGGGATCTTTCCCCGAAGCGTCTACACGCGGATCGCGCGAGCAAACCTGCTGCGTGATCGGCCCGCGACGTATTACAACCAGTACGTTCTCGATGGATTGGTCGGCTTTGCACTGGGGCCGGAATCGTTTCCGGAACCCCAGACCGTCGTACCCACGTTTCGCCGCTTGGAACATGTCGGGCAACTCACGAGCTTCCGGCGCGACGGCGCGCGATCGATTCGCGTTCACGTGACGGGGTGTAAGGCAAAGCCTTCGCATTCGCATCTCGACAAAGGCGCGTTCACGCTCGAGATCGACGGCGTGCCAATGCTCATCGACCGCGGCGTGATTCGCTACGACGACCCGCGCTGTGACCTGATGGACCGAACGTACCTGCACAATGTGCTGACGCCGGTGAACCAGGACGGCACATTCCCCGATCAAGCTCGAGCGCAGACACCGGTGATTCCGCAAGGTCACGGCGACGAGCGCACTTTCGAGGCCGAGATCGAGTTTGGTTCTTTATGGGATGGCTGGATGTCGAGCTGCAGGCGACGCATCGTCTCCGGGAATCTGGACGAACTGCGAGTTCACGACCAAGCGCGCTTGATCCGCAGGGGGCGTGTCGCGTTTCATTTGCAGGCGCTGGCGCCATTTCATGTCGAGGGCTCGCGCGCTCGACTCGAGTATGGTCACAAAAAGTTGGACATTCACCTTCCGTGGGCGACGGAGTTGATTGTGTGCCAGGAGCTGATCGACTACGAATTCAGACCTGTGTGGAGGCTGACGGCGCTGAGCGATGAGGCAGATTCGTTTGAACTGGCGACAATGATTACCAGGCGGGATTGAAGCGATGAGCACTGTGATTGAATCGTTCGAGTTGTGGAAGCTTCGCGTTCCAATGGGTCGCGTGATCGGCGATTGCGGATGCCATTACGATGCCGCGGCGGTTGTGGCGCTCGCGCTGAAAACGCGCGACGGTCATGTCGGATGGGGATTCGGCGAAACACCCTGGGGCGGGCGGTTTGTCCGCGGCGCCGATTGGATCAAGCCGATGCCGCCGCAGGCCGAGCTGGCTGCGTATTTTGAAGCGCGCCTCTGGCCGGAAGTGCGCGGCCGATCGATCGAATCGCTTAAGGAGCAGCGCCCGAAATGCCTCGAGGGCGGCGAATACGTTGAGCACGCAGTCCGAATGGCGATCTGGGACTTGATCGCACTCGAGGCAAACGTGCCGTTGCATAAATACCTGCGCGCCGACGGAAGCGTGGATCGCATCCGCGCGTATGGCAGCGGTTTGGAATTCAATTCCACCGACGAACAGGCCATCGAGCGTCATCGCAAATTCGTCAACAGCGGGATGCGGGCCGTGAAGGTAAAGGTCGGGCATCCCGACATCGAATGGGACGTGCGCCGGCTGCGCACGGTGCGCGGCGTCATCGGCAAGGATGTCGAAATGGCGATCGACGCGAACGAGGCCTGGACGAGTGATGAAGCGATCCGCCGAATTGAGCGATTTCAAAAGGAAGGTTTGAACCTTTCGTACATCGAAGACGCGTTGCCGCGGACCGACGTCGAAGGCGCGGCGCGGTTAAACCACGCGATTGACATCGATCTGGTCGGGCACGATTACATTTCCAACCCGGAAAATCTAAGGCCATTTCTCGATCGCGGTGCGTTTGGCCGGATTCGCGTCGGTCCAGAAGTCGAGCAGGCGCAGGCGTGCGCGAAGCTGTCGACGGAGTACAACGTTCCGCTGATCTTCGGCAACAGCCTCTTCGAGTTCGGCATCCACGCCGCCATCGCCTTCGCGGATCGGGTGGATCGCATCGAGTTTTCCGGTCTGCAATGGAACGATCTGCCAGCACATCGCGTCGTCGTGCGTGACGGATTCGAGTATGCCCCGACTCGCGCCGGGCACGGGTTTGCGCCGGATCCGGAACAACTCGCACGAATGAATCATCCCGGACCGAGTGAGGCGCCGAGCGTCGAAAAAGCAAATGCACGGTGAGTGATGCCCAGCCAGATGTTATTGAAGAGCGGGGAATATCAGTTCGAGATTGACGGCAATGATCTGCTCGTGCGCATGAAGGCGAGACGCATTCTGTCCGTGCCCCTCGTGCCGCGGGTCGATGGCGAGACGCCACAGGCGGGCACATGGGCGCAGATCGGTCCGGAGCATTATGAACTACCGCTCGCGGGCTTCGGGGTGGCACACGTGGCCGTGCGCGAGGGGCATGTCTGTTACTGGGTGGAAACCGAACGAAAGCACATCGGCCGGCTCACCTATTTTCCGGACAGCCATCCGACACAGAGCGGGTGGCACACGTTTCTTTCCGATGAGCTCGATCGTTACTGGAACCTGGACGAGAACACCGACGTGCCAATCTCCAGCGCTTACATCGGCATGAATGTTGACGGCGAGGACGGCGCCGGCATGACCGACCCGGGCGATAAGCCGCCGACATGGATCTGGAATGTGCCACCACGCGCCCTCGCGATCGAAACCCCGGCGGGATGGATGGGGCTTTCGATTCCCGGTCCGCTTTCAGTCGGGGTGACGCGTTTCACGATGCAGCGCGGCGTGTTCAACCTGACGTTCGAGGAGCTGCGCCCGACGGCTGCGGAATGGGGTCCGCCGCGAGTCTATTTTTTCCCCGGCTTGATCGATCCGTACGATGCGCTCGATGAACATCGGCGCGTGTCGGAGCGTTGCGGGCTCACGCGGAAGTTGCGTCCGTCTGCCTGTCCGGATTGGTGGACGCATCCGTCCTTCAAGTGCGCGGACGAGGTCTATCGCGAGAACAATCGCCAGTGGGTCGTTCACGAGAAAGACGGCCGCATGACCACGTCGCTTACGACGGAGAACTGGCTGAAATGGGTAGGGGAGGTCGAGCAATACACCGGCTTGCGCGGCAAGCTGAACCTCCAGGTCGATCAGATTTTCTTCTACGGCTACGGCGGAAGGCGCGTACTGGAGACGCTCGGCGGGGCTGAAGCATTCCGAAAGACGATCGACGATCTTCGACAGCGCGGGAATCACGTCGGCTTATACCTCCACCTTTACGTGCTCGATCCGACGGCAACGGATTTTCCCGCGCGGCACGCCGACGCATGCTGCAAGCCGAAAGACCCCGCGACGGTGGTAAAGCACGGTGTTCCGGTCGGCTCGCAGAACCTGGTTTATGTCGATTGGACGCATCCTGAGGGACGCCGCTACATGCTCGAGCACATCGAGTGGCTGCTGAGCGATCGGCCCGGATGTCTGAACGGCGATTGGTTGCTCATCAACAACAACCTCGCGCCGGATCCGCGCCTGTTTGAATTTCACGACCCGCAGTGGGGCACCGGCGATTTGATGACAATGAAGGCCGCGAAGCTGGCGTATGAGCACGCGAAAAAAATCAAGCCGCACTGTTACGTCCGCCGGCAATCTCCCGGCGATTCCTACATGCAACCGTACTGTGATCAGGCGAATCTGTGTGAAGAATGGAACGGCCAGACCGCGGCGTGGTATCGCCGCGCGCGAATCGCCACGCGCACGCTCAGCGATGTTGTCCTGCATCTCGACGCATGGTTTGTGACGAAGACGAAATTGACCGAGTACTACTTTGGCCTGTCCGCGATCTTTCAGCCGGAAATCGAGTCGGTTCACCACACGATTCATCCGTACATGTATTGGCGCGAGATGGTGTCCAAGGATTATCGCCGCATCCAAGCGGGTGTGCAGGCGTGCATGAATGCGCCGATCGATCCAACGGACGAATGCCGGGTGAACTTGCATGAGGGAGGGCAACCTGAGATTTGGCGAAAGCGCCGCGGCGGACCGCTCGCGGGGTGGTATGCGGCGCTGGCGCTGCATAAGCGCACGGTGGTGACGTACAGCGAAAGCCAGGCGCTGATCGCATCATCGCAGGAGTGGCGCGTGACGGTGCCGCTTCCTCCTCGAGCACGGCTTGAGGCGGTCGAAGCGATTGCGCACGACGGCTCAGCCGCGCCACATCCGTACGAACTCCTGCCGGATGAGCAGAACTCTGTGCGACTCTGGGCGCCGGATGCCGGCGGAGAAATCATGCACGTCCGCCTGCGCTACACGCTCGACTAAGTTTCAGGAAACGGAGGCCGATTCTGCAACCGCCGTCGTTATTGGGTCTCGTCGTCGTTGTGCTCGTGCTGTTCGCGCTCGCGCCGATCGTCAAGGCGCATGATTTTGTCGCCATCCAATATGAGCGGCGGACGATCTATCACTCCCCGCAGACGCCGGGGTTCACGTGCTGGGTGAACGCGTGGACGATGCACGACGACAGCTTGATGATCAGTTTCACGCAAGCCACCGGCCCCGTAACCGGTCGGCCGCAGGCGCCCGAGGATGTGCGGAAAAAACTGGACTGGCCTCCGGCCGGCATGCCGGGCTACGACATGACCGGGCTGGACCTGCGCAATGTTCACCTGCGCTCGACCGATTCGGGCAAGACGTGGAAACAAGTCAGCGCCGACGCGTTCAAGACTTGCATGAACGCCGTCGCCGAGGGCGAAACCGCGCTCGCCGACGGAACGATTCTGCGCGGCGAATGGGGTTACTACCTGCCGTACAATCCGGAATTGCCCAAGACCGGCTTTCTCGAACGCTCCACGGACGGCTCGAAAACGTGGGGCAAGCCGCAGGTCATTCTTGATCCGGCCAAGTACACCGCCTGGCCGAAACGAATCCGCCAGCTTCGCGACGGCCGCATCATCATCACCGGCGGACTTGCCTATGTGCCGGCCAACACCCGCACGCGATACGAATACAGCAAGCTGTTCGAGCCGCTGCTGGTGGTCTCGAAGGACAACGGGAAAACGTGGTCCGCGCCGATTCAAGTTGTGCCCGACAAATATCGGGACGATTGGAGTGACGAAGAATACGATGCCGCCGAGCTCGCGAACGGCGATTTGCTTTGCGTCTTCCGGCGTTACGTCAAAGAAGCGAAAGCCGAGCAGCGCTGGCAAGGCGTGCTGAAAAAATCTGGCGATTCATGGACGCCCGCGGACGTCGCGCCCGCGCCCTTTCCGCACAGCGGGCACCCTGAACTTCTCGCGACGCGCGAGGGACCCATCCTCCATGTCGCCACGAGCGGCATCCACTACACCGAAGACGCCGGCAAGACCTGGCATAAACTCAATGTGCCGGGTTCGGCCTATTACCCGCGCGCGGTGCAAATACGAGACGGCCAGATCTACGTCTTCTCCCACATCGGCGGAGATGACGAATACGGGAAGACGAATCAGTCCATCATCATGGATCGTTTTCGTTTGAAGTAAGTTCATCAGCGACGCGCCTCTTAGCGTGATCCGAATGGTCCTGGCTTTTCGAGCAGGCCGATTTGGTCAATTATGATTCCGGCTGATCTGAATTGTGCCTTCAGATCCGGTGGCCATTCGCGAAGCGGTTTGTTCTCCAGCGAGTCAGCAAGGTGCGGATCGGAGATCTCGTGATTATCACGATCGACGTTGATCCGTTGGACGTTCGGGGAATCGTCGTAAACGCTCGCGAGCTGTGGATAGTGCGTCGAATACGGTGGGGCGGTGATATCGACGGCATGACGAAGCCGCTGCATCTGGATGTCCGAGCGGACAAATGCATTCCAGTCCTTTGCGTTCATCGCGCGATCGGCGATTTTGGGTGGGCAGTCGATGAAAAAGTTGTGCTCGATGACGTTGTCGTATCCGCCGTTGAGCAACACGGTCGCGTTGACAGCGGCGGGCGTGGCGGCGCGGCAAAAGATGTTGCCGCTGACCTGCTGGCCGCTGGTTCCGTCATCGAAGTAGACGGCGAACGTCCCCACTCCGCCAGGATGAGCGTGCGCCGGTCCGCAGTTGTGAATGTAATTATTGCGAATGATATTCCCGCGGGCGGAGGGATCGCGGCCGGTGTAGATCACGCCGGCGTCGTCGCTTCGCGTGACACAGCGGGCGAATTCATTGCCTTCGATGACGTGATCGTTGCCGCGGAACATGATGGCCGCGTGCGTCATATCATGGAAAAAGTTGTTGCTCACGCGGTTGCCAACGCCATCGATTCCCACCGCCGGATGATTCTGCTCGTACCACCGTCCCACTCGGTACACTTCGCAAGCGCTCACGAAGTTGCCGCCGGGCGTGAGCGTTTTGCGATCTCCGCCGCCGAGGATGATTCCGTCAGCGCCGGTGTCGCAAACGATGCAGCCGACGACGCCCTGATCGGTGCCGGCGTTGCGATTCCACGCTGGCTGCTGATAGAGCCGCGCGAGGTAGCTCCATCCGATGTCGCCGATATTTTCACCGTCGGCGCCTTCGCCAATCAGGATGCCGACGGTGCCGACATTGCGAACGATGCAATGGTCGATGCGGTTGCCCGTCCCGCCGGCGATGTAGATTCCGCAGCCGCGCGTGTCTTCGAAGACAAGATCGCGAAGTGTTACATGCGACGCATTGGTCATTGCGACCATGGGCCGTGCGAGAGTGGAGAGAACGATGCGAGCCGCGGAGAGGTCGGCGGGCGGCCAGAAATATAATGTTTGGCTCTTTTGATCGATGTAATACTCGCCGGGCGTGTCGAGTTCTTCGAGGACGTTCAGCGCGTAAAACGGCACGTTTGCCGCGACGCCATAGTGTGCCGGCGTCGCGAGCGTGATCTGATGTTTCGCGAGGTCTATTTTCCCCACGCGCAGCGTTTCTTCCGCCCAACGATAGGCCCAATAGCCGAACAACCACACATCATCCGATTCGGCCCAGCGCGCCAGGTGATCGCCTTGGTAAACAAATGTTGGCGGACGATCCGGTTCGAAGTTCTGCTCGTTTTTCGGCAACAAGCGATCCCGATTTCGCGGGATCGAACCTTTGTCGATGACCGCGCCGCTGGTGGTAAATCCGTCGTTCGGCCAGCGCGCCAGCTGCATCCGCTGGTCATTAAAGAAAAGCTCGGCCGGCACAGGTTCGACGGGATATGGAAACCCGATCGGATGCATTGTTCCCAGATCCGTCGCACCCGCCGTTTTCAGATTCGTCTGCAGCACATGCCCGCGCGATTCAGCGGGAAGACGTCGTAAAACCGCCGGATCCGTGGTCGGCGTAAATGCCCTGGGGTCGAGCGAAATGCCGCCGCTCACACGTACGTCGGCGCCGGGGCTGGCACGATAGGTCACCGGCGCGGTGGCCGAACCTGAATCGCTTGCATTGAACTCCAGAGTATCCCCCAACGGGTAAATGCCGGCGCCGATCCAGACTGTGATCGCGCCGGTCAGTTGTGTCGTCGCCACGAGCTTGCGAAGGTGGTCGTGCGCTGCTGTCAGGGTCTTTAACGGCGCGTCCTTCGCGCCGCTGTTGGAGTCGTTGCCGTTCGTCGCGACATAGATTTCCATCGCCTGGGCTTGAACGAGGCAACAACTGAGCAGCCCGACGATCAGGACGGTGTGAAGCAAGATCTTCATGATGTGGTTATGCCGACGTTAATGTTTCCGTTCCATGTAGAACTCATCGTTGGGCTTCCAAAGCGTCGCCTCGCCTTTGATCTCGAAGCCCATCTTTTGATACAGCGCCTGGGCGCGTACGTTTTTCTTCCCCACCGTCAGCGTCACCAGAGGAAGCTTCGCCGCGTCCGCTTCGTCCAGAATGAGTTGCATCATCTTTCGTCCCCACCCGCGGCCGTGCACGTCCTGGTGCAAGCCGATACCGAAAACCGGTTTGGGTCCATTGACCCAGAGGAGGAAGCTGTGTCCCCAGATGCCGCCATGAGCGTCTACAAGTCCGAATGACAGGTGTTTGCGATCAGCAGCCTCTTCCAGATGTGTCCGCAGAACCAATTCGGAGAGGGGCTGAAACGGACGATAGACGTGATGCACTTCTTCGGACAGCGAATTGTAGAAGGCCAACAACCGCGGAGCATCCGATCGATCGAGGCCGCGGATTTCGAAGCGGCGTTCGTAATTGCCGCCGATCGGAATCGTGGTGTTCTCGAAATAGTTGTCGTCGAGCACACATGGCGTGCTCAGTTCCAACAGTAGCGCGGGACCAAGGCCGGTGAAACTGTGATGCTGTCCCGGCGGAACGGGCAGCACATCACCCTCGCGCATTTCCCGCGCCACGCCATCGACGATCACGCGTGCGCGCCCTTTAACCACGTGAAATGTCTCGTGCTTTTTTTGGTGCCAGTGAGTCGGGCAGGTTTGGCCATCGAGGATGAAAAGATATTTCCCGCAATAACCGGCTTCGAGCTCGTTGGCGATCCAACACTCGATCAATCCCACGGCGTCGAGGTTGCCGAGCCCGAAATCGAGCACCAACGGCTGTGTCGGCGGGAGCGCGACACGCCATGTCTCCAGTTGGTGACGGAACGCTGCGAGCGCCCGCTCCGCTGGCGCGCCTTTCGCCGTAATCTGCAAAACCTTTTCCAATTCATCCATAATGTATTCCGCGATGACAAAACTAATCTAAACATCGGTCGGGGTCGACCGTGTGGCGTTCGGGCAGGCGAATCGGATAATGCGAATCATGAAGCGCACCATTTTGATTACGGGGGCATCTCGCGGCATTGGTTTCGGGATCGCGCGATTGACGCTGCAGCGCGGCATGCGCGTCATCCTGCTGGCTCACCGTGAAGATGAATTGAAATCGGCGGCGAAGACGCTCGTTGACGAAGGTTTCTCCTCCGCCGATATCGATATCGAAGTGCTCGATCTGGCTGACAGCGACGCGATTGTTCGCCGTGTGCCATCGCTTCCATCGCTGCAGTCGGGATTATTTGGCCTGGTGAACAACGCAGCCGTCGAGATCCTCAAACCGTTCAACGAACTGTCGCGCCAAGACCTTGATCTGATGTGGCGAGTCAACATGCTCGCGCCGATCTTGATGACGCAGGCGTGCTATCCGTTCCTGAAAACGAGCAAAGGCAGCATCGTGAATATCGGCTCGACGGCCGACACCGGTTATTACCGGCTCTATTCGGTTTACGGCGCCTCGAAAGCATTCCTCAACAGTCTCTCCTGTCATGCCGCCCGCGAGTTCGGATTTGACGGCGTGCGAATCAACGTTGTCAGTCCCGGCGGAGTCGATACGCCGTTGATGCGTGAGGTCATCGAAAGCGGCGTGTTCGATTCCGAGGAGATCCGGCAAACACTGCAGCAGATTCCCATCGAGCAACGCTGGGCGACGATCGAGGAGATCGCGCAAACGGTTCTGTTCGCACTGGAAGGTGTCCGTTATCTGCACGGGTCGGACTTGCGCGTTCACGGTGGATCAGCGAGCTAGTCATCGAATGCAGCAGCAGTCTGGCATCAATCCCGCGAAAACCTCACGGCGCTCGGTCTTAGCGGCCGGCGCTTTAGCGGGGCTAGGTGCGCTGTCTCTTTCCTGCAACCGTCGAACCGCGCGTAGTCCCGATCATCTCGAATTCTGGACCTTCGTCGGCGCCGGCGCCGCAAGGGAAGCAGTGCGCCACTATTGGGAAGGCATCGCTTCGGCGGTTATCGAGCAGCACCACGGCGCGGAGATTTCCGTCGTCTCTGAAATCCCGCACGAGTACTACATGTCCGTGCTGGGCACACGTTTCATCGGCAAGAATGCGCCGGATGTAATGGTGCTTGATGACAGCAGTATGTTCGAGCTGGCCGAAGAGGGATTACTGCTGCCGCTCGACGATTTTATTCGCGCAGATCCGAAGTACCGCAATGACAACATGGTGCCGAGCATGGTGGGGGCGGCGCACGTCAACGGAAAACAATACAGCGTCCCGCAAAGTGGCTCCGCGGTGGATCTGATTTACCGCAGCGACCTTTTCGCCTCGGCGAAGCTTTCTCCACCAAAGACGTGGCAGGATGTGGTCAACGCGTGTCCCGCGCTTCGCACGCAAGGCATCCGATATCCACTGACGCTGGACCCACGCGAGCCATTCTGGGTGATCAACTTCATCTGGCAGAACGGCGGGCAGGTTCTCAGCGATGACAGCCGCACCGTGACGCTTTCAACACCCGAAGCGATCGGCGGATTGCAGTTTCTCCACGATCTCATTCACAAATACCAGGTCGTTGATCCCGCAACCGTTCGCGGCACCACCGCGCGCGAGCTCTGGGGCACCGGAAGCGCGGCGCTCATGATGGACGGAAGCTGGATGCTAGATCGGTACGACGTGCTGTTCCCCAATCTTGCAAAGAGATGGGATGTTGTGCCGCTGCCCGCCGGGCGGGTTGCGCGAAGCTTCTTTGGCGGACAGCATCTCGCTATCAAGCGCGACACGCGTGCGCCGCAGCTCGCGTGGGACTTCGTCTCGCTGGCGGTTTCGAGCGCATCTCAGTTGCGATTCACAGAATTGACGGGGAACACGCCGGCCAATGTGAAGACCCTCGACCAGCCTGAATTCCGCAAAGAATTCCCTCACTTTGCCTTCGTTCGCGCCGCCGCGTTCAACGGCCGCAACACGCCGGTGGTCACCTTCTTCCGCAAGGTCTGGTACGACGTATTTAAGAACAGCGTGCTGGACAAAGTCATGCCCGATCCGAACGCCGATATTGCAAAATCGATCGCCGCGGTGCTTCCTTCCATGCAGGCCATCGTCGACGATTACTGGCAGCAGCACGCATAAAGAACAGAAGAAGCTATGAAGATCACCGCCGTCGATTTTTTCTACCTGGCCATGCCCGAGATTCGCGACATTGGCGACGGCAGCCAGGACGCTTTGCTGGTGCGCGTCGCGACCGAAGATGGGCTCGAAGGCTGGGGCGAATGCGAAGCGGCGCCGCTCGTCTCAATCGCGGCATGGTGCTGCCCGATGTCTCATAGCGCGTGCAAACCGGTGAGCCATTCGGTGCTCGGTTGGACGATCGACACACCCGACGACATCCGCCGATTGACCCACGAGGTGCGGCGGCAGAGCTTCGATCTGCTGCAGGCGGATCACACGCTTTCCGGCGTGGACATGGCACTGTGGGATTTGCTTGGCAAACATCGCGGCGAGCCGACGTGGCGACTTCTCGGTTGGGAAAAGGCCTATGCGAAGCAAGCCTACGCATCACAATTGTTCGGCGACACCCCGGCGTTGACCTTCGCTCTGGCGCAGCAGGTGCGCGCCGAGGGCTTCACCGCGGCGAAGTTCGGGTGGGGGCCGTTCGGACAAGATCTGTCCGCCGATGAAGCCCACGTTCGCGCGGCACGCGAAGGTCTCGGCGATGACGTGCGCTTGCTGGTCGATGCCGGCACCATCTGGGGTGAAGACGTGGAACTGGCCGCCGCCCGTTTACCCGTGCTGCACGAGTGCAATGTTCTGTGGCTGGAAGAACCTTTCGTCTCGGGCGCACTGCACGCATACGCAGAGTTGGGCCGCCGCATGAAGCCGCCGCTGCGAACCGCCGCTGGGGAGGGCAGCCACGAACCGCACATGGCCCGCAATCTCATCGACTTCGGCCGCGTGGGTTACATTCAAATCGACGCCGGCCGAATCGGCGGTCTCACCAGCGCCCAGGAGATCGCGCGCTACGCCGCCGCCAAAAACGTCACCTACGTCAATCACACCTTCACCACGCCCCTCGCGCTCTCCGCCAGCCTGCAACCCTTCGCCGGCCTCAAGGATCACGCGCTGTGTGAGTACCCCACGCAAAGCAGCGCGCTCGCCCAGACCCTGACCACCGGCGGCCCCAAGCCAACCAAAAACGGCGAGATCCGTCTCTCCGATCAGCCCGGCCTTGGTGTGACGATCAATCTCGAAACCGTCCGCGCGTATGTGGTGGATACCGAAATCCGCGTGAAGGGTCAGGCGCTGTACAAAACCCCACGAATCTGATTGTCAGTCGCTGCCGGACGACAGCAGCTTTCCGGTCGTCGGATCGAAGCTGGCGAACGAGTGCTTTCCGTACACCACAGAAATCTCTCCGTTCACCACGGATACGTGACGAATGATGGGCGCACCCACGGCCGGCGGGCCGGCCTTTTCGATCACGTCGATGCTCCATAAAACGCGCCCGTTCTTGTCGGTCGCGGTCAGGACACGCCCGTTTTCGCTCACGCGAAGCTCGGGATGAGTTGAAGGATCCAGCGCGGCGACCTGCGTTGCCGGGTGCCTGCCCTTCTGGGTCAGAATCGGCACGCCCGTCGTGGCTGCAGCCTTGAACCAGCAGTGCGATGGCCACACTCGACGCGATGACAAATCGGCTACCCATTCTGCTTTGGACGCGGCAACGTCCGACGAGTTCCCTCGACGTCAGTCGTCCAGCGGCTCCAGCTGGCGATATCTCTCGTCCATGTAACGATCAATCGGTATGCCTCCGATTAACGCACCGAGCACAAAGGCACCAAGACCGCTCGCAGGGCCGAAGAAGAAAAAGCCGGCGATCCCAAGGGGTGCACCGCAGAGCACCTGGCTGACAACACGGATCGCCCACAGCTTCCCCGATCGTGTTTTGTTCATTCGGGACTGCTTCCCGCAGTGGAGGCACGTTTTCCGAGCCCCGGGCTCTGTGAAATAGCGCCTCCACGTCAGGCGGATTCGCCAGTTGCAGTACGGGCAGTGCCAACCTTGTGGCTGTGTCGTTGTAGGATGTTCGTAATCGATCATGCATTCCGCCGCGGCGCACGCGCGACGCCCGATCGCAAGCGAGTTATACCATCGCGATTCGCAACGGTGGGGTAGGGCGGCTGATTCTTCACTTCCAAATCTCCCACCACTGAACATCAATCCGGTCGATTGCATTTCGGGCCAGCGGAATTGCAGCGTCCCGAAACCGCCGCACAGACCTCACCGGCCGCGGCGATGGTGCTATTCGGTGAGCTTCGCGCGAATGACCTCGCACGCGTTGTCGGTGCATCGGGTGATCTGCAGCTTTCCGTCGGTGACGACGCTTCGGATTTTATGCAACGTGACGATCTCGCCATCCACCACCATGGCGATCGTCGCGCCGAGATGTGAGCGGGTGAAGTCTTCCGCTCGTTTCGCGTTCTGGCGAGCGAGGGAGACGGTCAGCTTGCTGAGGCCTCGGCCGTCCTTTTGCATCTCGGGCGCGCCTTGAATAAGCAGCGGAATGAAATCCGCCGGATCAATCGCGACGTACACGAGCGGCTCATCGGGCGGAGCGCCACTGTACGTTCGTCGATCGTAAACCAGCACGAGCCCTGAATCGCTATTCGCCTTGGCCTCTTGAGGCGTGGGCGCCTCTCGAAGCACGAGGTAGGCTCCGTTGGCGAGAGGATGCGTCCTGATATCCTTAACCTCCGCGTGCGCGCGGCTGCCCGCTGGCCCCGCGGGCCGGTTGGCGCTCGCGCATCCGCCGGCGACGAGCATGGCGACGAACACGATCGACAGTACCCAGTTCCGTATCGGGCTCGGATTGCAACTCGTCGTCACCACACACTCCATTCGATGATTTCCCGGTCACCCTTGCGAATGGCTGGTGATCCGGCTTGATCGGCTCAACGTCGCCTTTTCTTCCTGCGGTCGCGCGTTAGTCAGTGAAAAGTCCGCGCTCCTTCGCGGTGATCGCGGCGGCAAACTCGGTAAACGTCATCGAGCCGGCATTGACCGGGTCCAAGGCCGCGGCTTGATCGAAGTCGACCGCGGCGACCTCCATGTCCCCCTTGAGAATTCTCGCGGCGCTTCGATTGCCGTAGGCGTCCGCCTGATCCGGCTTCATCGCGATCACCCGGGTGTAATCGGCGATGGCCGCGTCATAGTCCTTCTGCGCGTGGTGAGCGAGGCCTCGGTTGTTCCATGCGACGCGAAGGTCCGGCGCGATCTCGATGGCGCGAGAGAAATCGGCAATCGCGCCGCTCAGGTCGCCAGCGGCCTGACGCGCGAGCCCACGGTTGTTCAGTGCGTCGGGCCAGTCCGGTTTGAGGGCGAGCGCCGCGTCGAAATCAGCCAGCGAGTTGGCGAGGTCCTCGAGCGCGCGGCGGACGGCGCCGCGGTTCATCCACGGCTCGGGATATTTGGGATTCAATTCGATCGCGCGCGAGAAATCGGCCAGCGCGCCGGGCAGATCCCCGAGCGAGCGCTTGGCCAGCCCGCGGTGGCAGAACGCGGGCGGGGAATTCGGCTTAAACTCGATCGCGCGGTCCAGGTCCTCGAGTGCCTGCTGCGGGTTGCCGAGCTTGCGTTGCACCACGCCGCGAGCGAGATAAGCGGCGCCGAACGTCGGAGTGAGAGCGACGGCCTTGTTGTAGTCCTCAAGGGCCAGCGGAAAGTTCCCAAGCTTGAAGTGCAGTTCGGCGCGTTTGAAATGCATCATGGCGTTGGCCGGCTTGAGCGCAATGACTTTCGTGTAGTCGTCAATGGCGGCGGCAACATCGCCGCGCAGGCTGTGGGCCTCAGCGCGGTTCACGTAGGCGTCGGCAAAGTTCGGATCGAGGGAGATCGCCTTGTCAAGATCGGCCAGAGCGCCGGCCCCGTCCTTCATGGCGAGCTTGGTGAAGCCGCGGTTGTTGTAGCCGATGGCGAAATCGGGTTGGAGCTCGATCGCTTTGGTGTAGTCGTTAATGGCCGCGGCAAGGTCGCCGCGGACTCGGTGGGCATCACCGCGGTTCGAATAGGCATTGAAAAGCTTCGGGTCGAGGGAGATCGCTTTTTCGAAATCGGCCAGAGCTCCTGCGATGTCTTTCATCGCGAGTCTGGCGAAGCCGCGATTGTTGTAGCCGATCGCGAAATCCGGGTGCAGTTCGATCGCCTTGGTGTAATCGGCCAACGCGCCATCAAAATCGCCCCGCAACCGCTTCTCCCGCGCGGACAGATTCAGCGACTCAACCGCGCTCGTCGTATTCACCATGCGGGGGAAACTAATCAGCGGCGATGAGATCGGCAAGGCAAGTCAGACCCTCAGCCTTCCGCGGTATCACGCGGATCCGAATCGCGAAGGTTCGTCATCTTCGGCGCCAGCAGCGCCTTGAGCTCGGCGCGCCGCCCCGCGAACGCGGGATCGTTGGCGAGGTTCTTGTATTCCTTCGGATCGTTCTTCAAATCGTACAGTTCGGCGCCGGCGGAGGCATTGTCGCCCCATTCAGTGTAGCGCCAGTCTTCGGTGTAGATCGCCTTGCCCCAGCTCATCTTGTGCCGCACGACACTGAATGCCGGGCCATGCGGCGCCTGCGGGTTCTCCAGCTGCGGAACAAGGCTCACGCCATCAACTTTCTGCGATCGATTCAGTCCCGCCAGTGCGACCAGTGTCGGAAAGAGATCGACCGACTCGACCGTGGCGGGGCACACGCCGGCCTTGATGCCCGGCCCCGCGATGATCAGCGGAACTTTTGCCGACTCTTGGAAAAGACTCACCTTCCCCCACATTCCATGCTCGCCGAGGTGATAACCATGATCGGCCGTTAGAACCACGAACGTGTTGTCCCAAAGATTCAGCCGGTCCATCTCATCCAGCAGCAGCCCGATCTGATGGTCCACTGACGACACGCACGCGTAATACGACTGAACCGCCATCTTCCGCTGCGCGTCCGTCATGTTCGGCGCTCGGCGGGTGAACGCGATCTCCGGAACGAGCTTGTCATGCCCCGGCGGTTCCTCCGGCAGCTTCATTTCGTCGGTCGAGTACATCTGGAAATACTTCTCCGGCGCCGCCCAGATCTCGTGCGGCCGACGAAATCCCGCCAGTACGAAAAACGGCCGCTTCTCGTCCGCGTGCGTCGTCAGCACCTGCCGCGCGATCCCACAGATATTTCCATCCACCGTCTGCGCATCATCCAGCTTCAGCCCCGCGCGCTCGATCCAGTAATCGCCGGGGCAATTGCCGGTGTTGTTCAGCAGATCGCGGAATGCCACGAGTTCACTCAGCTCGGGATGCTCCTTCACCCCGCGCGGAATGCTCGCGTACAGCGTGCCATATCCATCCGGATTATCCCGCGTCACGCCGCTCTCGGAGAGATCCCAGCACGCCGCATCCTCGTACGATCCGTTCTCCGTGAAAATCGACGCGGTGTGAAATGCCTTCCCAATCCGCGCCGTGAAATAACCCTGCTCGCGCAGATACTGCGGCAGGTACTCGACATCCGGAATGCTCTCGCGGAGCGGCTTGTGCAGCTCGAAGCGCGCATCGGGACGCAGCCCGGTAAGAAACGAATGCCGCGACGGCAGGCACAGCGGATAATTGCAATGCGCCCGCTCGAACCGCACACCCCGCGCCGCCAGCCGATCAATATTCGGCGTCTTCACGACCGAGTTGCCGTAACACCCCAGCGCCTGATTCAAATCATCACAAACGATAAACAGAAAATTCGGCCGCCCGCGCGCCGCCGAATCGGCTGGTGCCGAAGCGCTCGCCCCCAGTGCCCGATCCGCCACCGGCAAAACCGCCCCCGCACTCACGCTCGCCGCCAACTTCAAAAACTCCCGCCGGTCCATACACCAACCTCCAAACACGTCCACCCGCCATTGGAACCAAAGCCAATCCAAGCACAAGGGGGAGAAGAGATCGGAGGTCAGCGCTCAGAGCTCAGAAAAAGCGACTTGAAGTTCGCAGAGAAAGAAGTTGAGGAGCGGGTTCACCTTTGCGATTGCCTCAGCCGAATAACCGATCAACATTCACTGCCCAGGGCCGACGACCAGCGTTCGAGTTACAAGGACCGTCGTGGCCCCGGTCCGGCGCCATACCGGCTTCCGATTTAAAGAGACTATACCGCCGGCCCGGTCCGTTGCAGTGCTTGGTTAGTCCGCATTCGCGCCGCCGCCTGCTAGCGATACTGCTTCGGATCGGCGACGTGCGGAATCAGCTGCGGATGACTCCGACAGTACACGATCAAATGCTCAGTCAGACGGTCGTAAAGATCGTCCTCGACATACGGCCCGTGCGCAGCCAAATCAGCGGCATCCTCGGCGTCATTCACGGGCGTGAATCCTCGCAACCGATTGAGGTCCTCGCGAATAGATGCTTTGGCTGCGGCGTCGAAGCACGGTTGGGATACAAGCCTTTCCTCGATGTAGTCGGCGAGCATTTCGAAACGGTCGTCCCAGTTGATGTTCCCGTTGTTCTGCGCCTCCCATCGGAGCTTCTCAATCGCGCGAAGTATCTCCGCCTGCACGAACGGGGCCTGACCGGACTTGGGGACAAGCGTCTTCCAAATCCAGCGTGCAACGTCATTGCTCGTCCCGGTCAGGTTGATTTCGCCCGGAGTATCCATGCGGCTCTCGGCCATGCGGACTAACGGATCAGCATTGAACGGCCGGCCGGGCGCCCGACCATTTCACGATTCACAAGGACCGTTCCGCCCGGCCGGTCCGTTGCAGTGCGGGGTTATTTCCGCAGCCGCTGGCGGAGATCCTCGACCGACGCAAGCCAGGCACCATTCTCGTCGCTGTCGGCCCATAGCTCTTTCAGTTCGGAGTTCTCCCCCAGGATGCGATCGATGGCAGCGTCGGCGCGTTTCAATAGTGCAGGGGATGGCGTCTGCGGATGAGCGGCGACCCACTCGTCGACCTTCTCCGTGTACGAGTTCTTGTACCCCGATTTCCCGTTGAGACGCGCCAACACTTCGCATGCGGCCAGCGCGTTTGAGGCATCCGGAGCCTCGAGGTAGTCGTCGGTCTGCTCAATCGTGTCGAACGCGGATTCGACGAGCGCCAGGTCGTCGGCACCCTCCAGGTCATACGCCCAGTCGTTCGCGTCGTCGTTGTCGAAGGCCAATACGCCCCAAGCACCCATTGCGGCTCCCTCTGCGGAAATAACGGAAAGACATTCACTGGCCGGCCCGGCGCCAACCAGCGTCCGAAACACCAGGACCGTTCCGCCGGGCGGGTCCAGTGCAGTGTTGGGTTATCCCGCTCGCCGAACGGCCCAGCACGAGCGGGATTGTAACCGCGATTTCTCTCGCAGCTTACGCTTCAGCGCTCGCCTCCGGCCCAGCGACAACAGGAAACCCGCGGCTGCGCTCGCGCCGCCGACGCCGCAGCCACATCACCGGCGCGATGAGACATAGCGGCATGAAGACCCACGCCGGAGCGTCGGCGAACGTCAATGTCACGCCCCCGCCCTCAATAACGCGCTCCTCGGATTGGAAGCGCAAGAGGTTCTGATAGAACGTCGCGCGGTCGAGCCTGGGCAACTCGCCATACCAGCACAGCGGCCCGCAGCGCCAGTAGCCGACCTCCAAAAGCTGCGTACCACCCGACGATGCCTGCAAGCCAGATTGGACGCTGCCGAGGTAAAGTGCCGTATAGAACCGCCGTCCGTCTCCCTTGAGTGTTGGCGGGCCCCACGGCCACTGAAAGCCAACGACCGCGAAACAGAAATAACTTCCGACCAGCGAGAGCAGGACGAGCATCGAAACGATCGCCGCCAGTCCCAGCTTGTGCTTTCTCACGCCAACATCTTATCGAGCGATCCGCACCAGCACGAGCGGCGTAACGTAAGGCCGATCAACGGCCGGAGCCGCGCTCCGAGACCGTTCGAACGAGAGAAAGCATACCCGCGGCTCCGGTCCGTTGCATTGGCTGGTTATGCGACAGCCGCGTGCGGCACACCATGTTGCCGCAACAGGTCTGCCACCCTTTGCAGATCTACCCAGTAAACGTCCCGACTTCCGCCGGCCACGTGTAGACGCAGCCCACCGAATGAGAAGGCCGGGAACTCAAAGCGGAGGATCGCGCTGTAAGGCAAGACGTGCGTCGCGTAACCGAACCATCGAAACTGTAGTTGATCTTCAACGAACCGCAGGCGGAAGAACAGAGACGGCGACGCGCCCAGGATGCTGACGAGCCAAAAGACGCCGCCAAGCCACAGGTGACTGAGCGGCGATGTGCTCGGCCGCCACGCGAGCAAGTCGACGACGACGATCAGGAGCCAGAGGGGGAACGTCACGACGGAGATGATCCCGACGAAGAACGGGAACGGAGGGCGAAGTGTGGTCTCTCCCTGTCGCATAACGGAATGCCGTTGAGCGGCCGCGGCGGCGCACGCGCGACGCTCGACCGCAAATGAATTATACCGCCGCCGCGGTCCGCTCCAACGGCGGGTTATTCCGCAGCCGCGCCGCCGTAGCCAGGCTTCCACGGAAGCGCGCGGAGCGCGTCAATCTCACCGCGCGCGAGTTTCTGCCAAAGGTCGAGAATCTCGTTCCTGCTCAGACCGCGCATGTGCATCGGTTCCCCCTCCTCCAAGTTCTCAAACGTCACCAAGCCCGAAGCGAAGACGCCGATGCACCACTCCGGCTCATGCGTGAGCGACACGTCCGGGTGCTCTTCGTCGTTCGGATCGATACCGTCGATGACCGCCGCCATTCGCTCCGGCGTCGGATTACGCTCCATTGCGCCGAATTGGGTCGTGAGGTGGTAGGCCATCTGCGGAATAACGGACCAACGTTCAATGGCCGGCACCGCGCCGACCGGTTTGAGTTTAGCAGAACGCCCGACGCGGAGCCGGTCCATTGCAGCGGATGGTTATCTCGCCGGCCCTTAGCCGTACGGATTCACTCGAATCCGCTGGTGGACGCTGCCATTCCACTCAACTTCAAACCCTTGTTCCCGCAGCGCGGCCGACACCGCTTCGCCGACTTTCAAGATTGTCGGTGGCTTGTCGTCCAAGGAACCGAACGAGATCATCAAGAACTTACTCTTGAGTGCGCGGGCCGCGTCCTGCTCGTGATACAGGCAGTACCCCCAGACCTTTTTCCTCGCTTCCGGCGTGAACTTGTGAAGCTTCTCCGACAGGTCGGCGATGGCGTCGTCCTCGGTGTAACCGGAGCCGGCGTTGAAGACGATGCCGTTCCGCTCAAGGCTTTCGAACGCCTCGATGAGCTTCGGATACTGCTTGCTCTTCCCGAGCGACTTCGCCATGCGGTGCACCTCAAGGCGGGATAACCGGACCCACGTTCAGCGGCCGGGCGGGCGCCGACCAACTCTCGGTTCACGAGGACCGCGACGCCCGCCCGGTCCGCTGCAGCGTGTTGTTATGTGGGCGGCCGACCCGCCACGACTCAACGCTTTGCAGAAGGGTTCAACTCCAGGTACTCGCCGCGGAACAGCTCGTCCTGCGGCTTCGAGTCGAGACTCTTGAAGTACGCGAGCTTCGCGAGAAACTCGGCGAACGACCGCGCGAAGTGGGCGAACATCACGTCTTCACTCAAGTTCCCCTCGTGGTCGAGCAGGAAGATGCTGCCGTTGGGAGCCGTCCGATGCCCCTCGGCCCACCAGAAGGGATCGCCAAACGCGGACTGGCCAAGGAAGAGGCCCTGCGCGCCCACCCAATCCTCCGCGGGTTCCGCGCCCTCCATCGACTTCCACGTCAGCTCTTTCGATCCGACCGTGTAGAACCCGAACTCCTTGCGCGCTCCCGGTGCGAACAGCTCGGTCGGTCGCACCGAACGGTAGAACGCGCGGACGTCTTCCGGGAAGCGATGTGAGCGACCCTCAGCCGCGGCGATCTCCGCCTCTGAGCAGCCAGCGCCGGACTCGACGATGCCGAGCGATGCAAGTACAGGCTTCACTTCCGCGAGCACCGTCTCAAGATTCCGCGGCTCTCGCCATGGGTGCTGTTCATCGCTCATGCGTCGTCTTCCGCCCACATAACATCTATTCACTGGCGCAACCGTGCGGTTAACGCGACCGGAACGGGTTGGCCCTGAGGACCATTATCCTCGGCCGACGAACAAGTTGTCAAAAAAAAGATTTGCGCTTGCCCGGCGCGCATTCTGACTGTAGGTTAGGTCACAGTTAGGGTGAGGAGCGGCGGATGAAACTTCTTCAACGCGTGCGCGATGTCGGCTTGCGGCGGCATCTCTCGAAGGGGACCATCCAGTGCTACCAACTGTGGATCGGGCAGTTTCTGCGCTTCTCTCGTGTCGATGGGAACTGGCGGCATCCGGGTGACCTTCACGCGGCGGATGTGGGCGCATTTCTCACGCACCTGGCGCGCGACCGCCGACTGAGCGCTTCGAGCCAGAATCAGGCGACATGCGCGATCGTGTTTCTTTATAAGCAAGTGCTGGGTGAAGACCTGGGGGAGGATCACCTGGGGCAGTTTGAGTTCGAACGATCGCACCGGCCGGCGCGCGTGCCGACGGTGCTCAGCGCCAGTGAGGCGATCCGCATCATTGAAACGATGAAGGCTTCGTCGATGCACCGGTTGATGACCGAGTTACTCTACGGGAGCGGCTTGCGGGCCATGGAATGCTGCACGCTTCGGCTCCGCGACCTGGACTTTGAACGTGAGCAGATCATCGTGCGCGGCGGGAAGGGGGACAAGGACCGGGTGGTGATGATGCCGCAGGCGCTGCGCGAGCGATTGATCGGGCAGTGCCGGCGGGTGCGGGCGCAGCACAAGCGGGATGTACAACGCGACGGGGGATATGTTCCGCTGCCGGATTCGCTGGAGCATAAGACGCCGTATGCCCGGCAAGATTGGCGGTGGCAGTTTGTGTTTCCGAGCGTGACGCTGCGCAGGGACGGAGAGGGCCGCGGGTACCGATGGTACTCGAATCCTGGCGTGCTGGATCGAGCGATTCGAGCCGCCGCGCAACGGGCGCGGGTGTGCAAGCGCGTGACGTGCCACACCTTTCGTCACAGCTTCGCGACGCACGTGCTGGAGGCGGGGTACGACGTGCGTCAGGTGCAGTCGTTGTTGGGTCATGCGAGCCTGAAGACGACGATGATTTACACGCACGTGATGAACAAGCCAGCCATCGCGGTGACGAGCCCGCTTGATCGATTGGCGGCCGGGTGACCTGCGCGCAGAACAGGAGGTAGAGTGGAACATTTGGTTGACGTAGGTTGACCGCGGTTGACCGTTTACCGCCGTTGACCGAATCGCGAAAATTCAAAACGAACCCACGGCGCGGGATGAGCTGAATTGCGCGGGTGAGGCTCCGACTCGACTGCACTCGTCGTAGGCTGCCGAGCCGCTTGCGGTTTCGCAGATCAACAGACTCGTCGGCAGCAGCTTCGCCCTCCCGTCGGGGGTTGACGCTGGTTGTCAAAAGTTGACGAGAATTGACGTTTGTTTACCTGCACGGCGATTGGCGAAACGAAGCCACCGATGGTTCGCGGAGTTGGGCCTGTTCTGCGAAGGTCCGCATGCGATCACGGGGCGAGGGTGAGGCCGTTGCGGGCGGTGAGTTGATCCATCTGTTCGCGGAAGCTGGCCAGGGCGGCATCGGGGGTGGGGCCGTAGACGTCGTCGAACCATTCGCCGCCGAGGTAGCCGTTGTAGCCGCTGCGCGCGAGCGTGCGGATCATGTCGTCCATCGGCATCGCGCCTTGGTCGAGCGGTTTGATGGTGGCGACGTGAAGGCGGTCGTCGGCGTCGGCGTCGTGCATGTGCGTGTGGCGAATCATCGTGCCGATTGCGCTGAAGGTGACGTCGAGCGGTTCGTGCATGCGGTAGGGGTGCATGTTGTCCCAGACGATCCCGACCGCGGGATGATCCGCAGCGCGGACCGCCGCGGCGGCATCGACGCCGCGGTGCAGGGTGTCGTGTGCTTCGAGCCAGATTTCCACGCCGGCGGATGCGGATCGTTCGGCCATCGCGCGCAAGCGCTCGCCGACCGTTGTGATGACCTGAGGCGTTGCTCGGTCGTCGGGCGCGGGACCGCAGAAAACGCGAATGCCTTTGCAGCCGATGTCGGCGGCCAGCTCGATCCGCGCGGGCGCTTCGCCCGTCGACTGCGGCTGGTTCAGGTACATACTCGTCGCGAGGCATGGCGATTCGAGATTCGCATCCGCGAGACGGCGACGAACGTCGGCGCGGAAGTTTTTCGTCGCGGTGATTTCCACGCCGTGCGCGTGTCCTTCATCGATGCGAAAATCGATGCCGTGGTAATGATGTCGCTTGGCGGCCTCGATGATCTGTGGAACTGGCCACTGCGGGCAGGCGAACGTTAAGAACGAAATCTTCATGGAATGCTTTCTAAAATAGCAGCGCACCATTCTCGAACAACTCTTGTTCGTTCGGTGGGACCGACATTCCTGTCGGTCACGGTCGGAGGTACTCGTCCGACCGATCGGCTCGACGAATACGTCGAGCCGTGACAGGCAAAAATGCCTGTCCCACCGATCCAAGGCCAAACGACGTTCGAGAATTCCGGCCGCCTATTCAGTCGATCGCGACGGCCTGACCGGTGGCGGCGGATTCGTAGACGGCGTCGACGATCGATTGCAGAACTAGAGCCTGCCGCAGATCCGTGCGCGGCGGTTCGCCCGTCTGAATGGCGGTCGCGAAATCCGTGACGGGGCCGGCGTGAACCGTCTGGTCGGATTCGTCACCTTCCCAGAGAACCGCACTCCTTACGCCATCAGGCTCGATCTTGTCGAGGATCACGCGATTGTTCTTCACCGGTTGCATGTGCAATCTCAGCGATGCTTTCGTTCCGATGATCTGCCAGCTTTCCGTTGGTGCGGAAGACGTAAACTCGCCTCGCTCGTAGTGGATGACGGCGCCGCCGGCGCAACGGATCATCGCCGCAACGTGCGTTTCGGCGTCCGAGCCGGGAGCAACATGATCCCGCAGCTCGGGCGCGACCGACCATGTTTGCGCAAGTACCGCTTGCGGCCTCAAGCGCCAGCCGCAAATCCCCAGGAGGTAATCGAGGTCGTATGATCCCCAATTGACGAAAATTCCACCGCCGTTCAACTCCCGACTCAAGCGCCAGAGCGGTGGGGAGGATTGCGGTTTGGGTCCGGCCGGATCGAGCGCGCGGCAGTGAACAACGCGAATTTCGCCCAAGGCGCCGCTCTGTACGATTTCAGTTGCGACGCGCGCGGATTCGAGAAATCGATTTCGCGCCGAGCAACTCGCGACGACTCGATCACCGCGGGCTGTAATCATCTGTCGAAGCTGGTTGGCGTTCATCGCCGCGGGCTTTTCCAGGAGGACATGCTTACGGCGGCGAAGCGCCTCCATCGCCAGGTCAAACCGGACGGCGGTCGGAAGCGCAAGCACCACCGCTTCAACATCGCCGTCGTTCAGCAACTCCGAGCCGTTTGCGTAAACCTTCGGGACCGCGAATTCCTGTGCTCGCCGCTGCGCCAATTCGAATCGCACATCCGATACCGCGACCACGCGGATATGCGGCGCGGCCGTCGCCGCACGTAAATGATATTCACCAATAACACCGCACCCGATGATGCCGAGTCGAACTTGCTGCATGAACCGATGACTCCTTTTCGTGGCGCTATGCTACACTCGCGCGCCATGCGAACGTACACCACAGCATTGTGTTTTTTCTTGTCGATGCTCACTGTCGCCGCGCGCGGCGCGGCGACGCTTCATGTTTCTGTGAACGGAGACGATCGCAACGCAGGAACGGAAGCGCGGCCTTTCGCCACGCTCTCGCGGGCGCGCGACGAAATCCGCAAGCAATCGAATCACGGCGCGGTTACCGTGATCGTTCATGCCGGGACGTATCGGCAAACGGAAACGTTTCAACTCGACGCGCGCGACTCCGACGCGCATTGGCAGGCGGCGCCTGGCGAGGAAGTGCGGATCGATGGCGGGATCAGAATCGACGCCAAGGCGCTTCCGCCGGTGAAAGACGAGGCGATTCTCAAGCGCCTGCCCGAGAGCGCGCGTGCTCATGTGCTCGTCGCGGATCTGGCGACCTTGGGCCTGCAATCGGTCGCGAACTGGCCAATGCAATTCCGCGGCTCGCCCAAAACGCCCGAGCTATTTTTCAACGATCAGCGCATGCAGGTCGCGCGCTGGCCCAACGAAGGGTGGGCCACGATCAACAAAGTGATCGATCCGGGCGCCGATCCGCGTGATGGGGACAAGAGCGGCCGGCTTCCCGTCTTTACGGTCTCCGATCCGCGCCCGCGGGGATGGAACACGAACGAAGGTGTCTGGCTCTACGGGCAGTTCACCTACAACTGGTATGACGAGGTCACACGCGTGAAGTCGATCGACCGCGAAAGCGGAGCGATCACGCTGGCGTTACCGGCGCTCTACAGCGTCAAAAGTGGCCGATTTTATGCCCTGAATCTTCTGGAGGAACTCGATTCGCCCGGCGAATTCTACATCGACGCGGCGAAGCGCAAGCTCTACTTCTGGCCGCCCGCGCCGATCGAGCGCGCTCGGATCGCGCTCTCCACGCTGGCCGCGCCGCTGCTCACCATCAGCAAGGCGAAGAACATCACCATTTCGGGAATGACCTTCGAAGATGATCTGACGAACTGTATCCGCGTCAGTGATAGCAGTTCGGTTCGAATTGACCGCTGCACGGTGCGGAACGCCCGCGAGCTGGCCATCGATTTGAACGGCGGATCGGACGACGTGATCGACTCGTGCGAAATCTACGACACCGGCGCCGGAGGGATTCATCTCGAAGGCGGAGATCGAAAAACGCTCACGCCTGCGCATCACGTGGCGAGCAACAACAAGATCCACGACTTCTCACAGCTCCAGCGCACCGCCGCTTATGCCATCACCATTGCAGGCGTTGGCAACAAGGCGGCACACAACTTGATTTACAACGGCCCGCACCAGGCCATCCTGATTGCCGGCAACGACAACTTCATCGAATACAACATGCTTCACGATATCGTGACCGACGCGTCCGATGCCGGCGCGGTCTACAAGGGCCGCGATCCTTCGTGCCGCGGAAATGTCATCCGCTACAACTTCTTCCGCGACATCGGACGGCCGGGGAACATGACGTGCGCGGTTTACTTCGATGACGGCGACGGTGGCGACAGCGTCATCGGCAATATCTTCCTGCGCTGCTGGGGCGATCAGGGCATGGGCGCGATCTTCTCACACGGCGGATTCGATATCCTCGCGCAGAATAACATCATCATCGATTCCAAGCGGGCATTCGGATCAACCCCCTGGACCTTTGAGCGGTGGAAAGACGCGCTCAATGGCGGGCAGGATTGCAATTATCCAACCAAGCTGCTGAAGAATGTGGATATTACGAGCGACGTTTACACGAAGCACTATCCGGAGCTGATCGGGTTCATGAATCCGCAGCCCACCACCCCGCGCAATAACCATGCGATCAACAACGTGCTGGTTCGCTGTGGTGAAGTCTCCAATGGCAACTGGAAGTGCGATCCCAAGACGACATGGTCAACTAAAGACGATCCTGGATTTGTCGATGCGGCGCACGACGACTTTCGCTTGCGATCCGACGCTGAATTGCACAAGCATCTGCCGGGGTTCAAGCCGATTCCGTTCGCGGAGATTGGTCCGAAAAAACAATAGAGCCGCGCGCGATTTGATATAGCGGGGAGGGCGAGGCTCCTGCCGAGCCGTTTGTGCTTGGATGACACAGAAACGGCTCGGCGGGAGCCTCGCCCTCCCAACGCGACCGCTACACCTTATCTCGCATCGCTCCAGCCGGGAGTTCGCGGGTTCGCGTCACCGGCTGAGTTTGCCGAAGCTCCCATCCTTCTGCCGGATTTCAACATCCTGTTTCCGCTGGCTCGGCGTGACGGTGAGCGCGGTGAGGTTTCCGTTTCGCACTGTCGCCTGAAGCGTGGTGGCGAACGGAGCGTGAAGCTTGAATGATCCGCTCCAGTCACGTGGCCAGGCCGGCAGCAGCAGGAGACGACGACCGACGCTCTGAAGCGACATGAGCTGGAGCGCATTCTCGGCGACGCCACCGTTGTCTTCATCAGGGGGATAATCGCTGCCTCCGTCCCACATGGCGGGGAACCGGTGCTGCGAATTGCGCTGGAAGTTTGCCAGGACGTCTTTCCCCGCCAGCTCTGCATCGCCCAGAAACGCCGCCTGGATCGCGTCCGGCTGCCAGCAGCCTGTTCCCTTGAACCGTCGCGCCGCGAAGGTATCGAGCGCGAGTTGAAGCTCGGGCCGGCAGACACCAAACAGGCGGAACGGAAAGATCGCGTAAAGCTCGGGGTTTTCGCTGTTGTGAATCGCGCGATCCTGGCCGTAGCTTTCAAACGGCAGCAGCACGCGGTGACCATCCATTGTGGCGATTGGAAGTGGTGGGAGCTCGTCGAATATTCGCTGCCAATTCTGGCGCATTTTCGGGTCGGTCAATTCAGGCGGAAGCGCGAGAAGTTCCTGTAGCACGTAATGCAGCCCCGCGATGTCCGGCATCGGGTTGTGAACTTTCCAGTATGTCTCGGCCGCGTTAGCGGGATCGAGCAGCAGCTTGCCGTTCTTGTCGCGACCGAAGTGTTTGTCGAAGAAGGTCACGCCTGCATCAGCGATCGGCAGCAGGGTGTCGTGCGCGAAGGTGCGGTCGCCGGTGTAAGCGTAGTAGTCGAGCATGATCGCGCTGAGCTCGAGGATCGGCGTGTAGTAATGCCTGACGTAGAGGCCGGGCGTGTCGGCAGTCAGATGCGGCAGACCACCATAGAAGGGAGTGACCTCGGCGAAGTAGGCGCCGCCGTGGCCGTAGAAATTCTTCACATCCTGAAGGTTCACCGGCAGCATCGCCTGATACATGCGAAAGAGCGCCTGCATCATTTCGAAATCGCCGGCCTGGAGCATCGGCCAGTACAGGTGACGTGTGTTTTGCATCCAGTAATCGCCGCCCCAGACGCGATAGTCGGCGTTTACTTTTCGGGTCGTTGGTTTTCCAGCGGCGTCTTGCTCCGTCGTCACACCACCCGCGGTGAAGATCGAGCCATTGAACTTGATGGGAAAGTCACCACGCCCCGCGCAGGCGGACATAAATCGTTGAAGCAGGTAGCCCTGTGTGATCGTTCGCGCGGCGTCGTTGCCCTCGAGCACGATCCAACTGCGGTTCCAGAAATCGCGCCACCAGTCCAGGTGTCGCTGCCGCGCTTTCGCCGGATCTTCCTGAGCGATGGCGGTAATACGCCGATCGAGTTGGGCCAGCCAGCCGTCCTCGCTCTTCGCGCGGGATGTCTGCACATAAATCGCCAGGTCGCCGTCGCGCTGCGGCTGGGCCGAATGCAGCTTCGTTTCGCCGTCGCTCACCAGGTCTCTGCCCTGAATCACTGCGCCAAACGCGAGGTTTCTCAGGGCAATATTTTTAGACCGCTCGTCGCGAGCCGTCGCCAGGGTATCCGACGTGATCGCGTCCGACGCGGCCGCGTCCCTGGCTTCATCGCGATAACACCAGGCGATGCGATTCGTTTGGCCGGCCAAGATGTGGTCGGCGTGCAGTTCGTCGATTGGGGTTTTGCGAAGTTCGGCCGACACGTCCACGTCCATCACACTGGCACCGGTCCACTGAAGGTGGATGGCTGGATTGTTCGCGTCGACCCAAAGCGTGAACGTCACACGCGAAGACCCTGTGCCCGCGTCGATAACGATCTGCCCCTTTTGCAATTCCAGCGTCTGCCGAAATGCGCCGGCTTGCGCGAACGGATTTGGGTTGAGCTTCACGCGAACGAGACCGATTTTCGGCAAGCTGTAAGGCCCGGGATAATCGTCGCTCCATGCATCGGTTTTGCTGATGTAGAACAACAGATCGCCGTCTTTTTCAACCCAGACATTCACGCCAATGTCGCCGTTGCCCAGCGGCATCGAGCCGGCAACGTCGCTGCTCGGCGTTTGCCAGACGACGTCGTACGCGTCGACCGATGGCGCCGCTCCCGCCTCGGGCAGCGCGTCCGCGAATGTTTGTTGGGGGAACAAACCCGACAGCGCCAAAAGCTGAAGCACGACCGCGACTTTCACAATTGAAAGGAGGAGTGACGCCCGGGTCACCGGTGCGCTCCTTCCTCGTCCGCCTGCGGGCCGATCTTGTCAAAAGAGACGGGTTTGAAGTTCGGGATCTTCGCGGTCGCGCTGGGAGTCAGACGGAAATCGTGATGCGCAAGATCGACAAATGGATCCTGCGCCGCCTGATAGTTGTCCTTGATCGTGACGATGTCGCGCGACATTCCTTTCGGCAAGTCGATACGAATATTCGCGGTGTGGTAGAAGACGTTGTTGATGATGCGGTTGCCTTCGGGAACCGCTAGTTGTTTCGGATCTTCAGGGTATTTTGCCAGCTTGGGAAAGGCGACGCTCCATGGCGGCTGCCGATAACGTATCCCTTTCAAATGAGCCAGGGCCGCTGGGAAGTCGTCTGCCCAAACCGAGATGCCGACAGGCGGCGCGGTGTTGACGAAGATATTGTTCTCCACCAGCACGTCGCGTCCGCCGTTGATGAAGATCGCGTCGCTGACGGGGTCGCCATCCTGGAAGATATTGCCAATGAACTCATCCCCGGAGGCGTTGGAGTCCAGGTAGACCATCTTCGCGCCGGCCGTTGGAATGCCGGGCGGCTTTTTCAGACCCACCACGTTGTGCACGTAGTTGTAGCGGATGATATTGCCGCGCGTGCTGTAATCGCGGTCGCTGTGTAACGCGCCGGCGTCGTCGGTTTCTTTGCAGACGTCGTGCACGTCGTTGTATTCGATGACGTTGAAGTTGCCGTGCCAATCAATCGCTTGGTACGGGGCGTCGTAAACGAGGTTGTGGGCGACGCGGATGCCGACACCTTTGATTTCCACGCCGGCCATAACGGTGCGGTTCTGCTGTTGAAAATCGTGAACGCGGTTGTTCTCGGCGAAGTTGTTGCAGCGCGAGAGCGTGGGTTGGTCGCCACCTTCCAGCCAGATTCCGCCAGCGCCGGTGTCGTACACGTTGCAACCAGTGATGCCATTGCGCTCGCCGCCCACGACCTTCACGCCCCAGGCGCTGACGTTGTTGATGGTGCAGTCGGCGATGAGCGTATCCGATCCGCCGGTGACACCGACGCCAGCATCCACGCCGCAGCCGATGGTCATGCCGCGCACCGTCACGTGCGCCGCGTCGCTCAACTGAATGATCGGCGCGGTGAGAATCGACAGGTAAACGTCTTTGCCCGCGAGCGGCGCCGGCGGGTAGAAGTACAGGACGTTCGTGTCCTGGTCGATGTAGTATTCCCCGGGTTCATCGATCTCTTCCAGGAGGTTCACCGCGAAGTATCGTTCCCCCTGGCCGGTGTAAGCGGCGCCAATGCCGTAAAGGTGCGGCCACGCCAGCGTGATCTGATGGTTTTCGACATCGATGGAGCCGATTGGGATGGCCTCATCCGCCCAGTCATACGCCCAGAAGCCCTCGAGCCAGACGTGACGCGCGTGCGTCCAAAGGCTGGGTCGATCGCCCCGGTATTCGAAAATGCCTGGAACATTCATCGGGCCTTTGTCGCGTTTGTCCGGCTCGATGTCCGCCATCTGGTTGCGGGGAACAGAGCCGCGGCGAATGACCTTGCCGATTTGCTCAAAGCCGTCGTTGGGCCACCGCGCCCGAATCATCGGCTTATCATCAAAGTAAAGTGCCGACGGCGGTTTGACCTCATGCGTCGAATACAGCCCCATGCCATCGAACTTCGCGTAGTCGGTAATGCCCAGCTCGCGCAGGTTCACCTGCAGGATCTTGTCGCGGGCGCCCGCGTCAATGATGCGCTGACGGATCGCAGCGTCTTGTATGGGCGTAAATGCATCACCGGATATGGCGTGGCCGCCAAGGATCATGACCTTGGCCGCGGGGGCGGCGCGATAGGTGATCGGGCTGTCGGCGGTGCCGGAGTCCTCAGCCGTGAGCACGAACGGCTCGTGCAGGATATATGTGCCGCTGCGGAGAAAGACGGTGATTCCGCCCGCAGGCAGGTGATCTGTCGTTTTGAGCGTGCGGATCTTGTCGCGCGCGGCCACCAGAGTGGCGAGTGGCGCCGCGGCGGTGCCGGAATGGGCATCGCTTCCGTCGGGCGCGATGTACAGGTCCTGTGCCCGCGCGCACGCGGCGATGCTCAGGCTGATCGCTACGATGCGATAGAACGATCCAAAATGTGATGCTCGGTGCATTTGAACGTCTTCCACTGTTGTGTTGGTCAGCGGTAACTGGGCGCCAATGATTCGCCTACCTTTTGCCAACGGAAAGTTGTCGGACGGATCATGGGTGTCGTTGCGCGCGCGTCGCCGGCGCAGAAGGCAAAGTCACGCGCTGCGGCGTCGACAGTTTTATCCTGCAATCTGAGTGCAGAACAGTCGGTCACCAGCCCCGCGCGCGGCTGACCTGCGCGTTGTATGAGTAGTAGCGCGGTGGCATTGGCCGATGTATCTTCGACCTCGAGCGGAGTCGGCTGAGGCGCCGCGGCGAGCGTGATGTGGCTGCCGTCGGTGAGCACGAGGTCAAATCCGCGGATGCCGTGCGATCCGTCGTTGTGCGCGCGGATACTCCGGACCTGCGAGTGTGCCGTAGCGCTCGGCACGATGACGGTGACGAGCAACGAATCGCCGTCGCTTTTCCAGTTCGCGTGCACATCCACCTTCGGATAGCGCCGCCCGACGATCCCCATGTTGTACCATCCGCGGAACGGTTGCAGATTGCCGTAGAAAGTTTCGTACGTCAGCGGCTCGGTGTTGAATTCGTAGAGGCTGACGTTCGGCCCGTCCGGATCGCGCGTGGTGATCATCTGCTGATCCCGGTCGACCAGGACCTGGTCCTGCTTGAATCCAGGATTCGCCGAATCTTTATCGTCGATGAACGGCGGAAAGTTCCAGATCTGCGTGTACGTGTGCGGCGCCTTCGCGCTCAGTCGGTCCAACACGATCCACAAGCCCGCGCGCCGCACAAAGATCACTTGCCGCAGGTGCTTGGCGCGAATATCCGTGTTTCGGTCATCGCCGTAACCGTCGTCGTATTGCCCCTCGGCGAAATCGAAATCGTCCGTCTGCAGCCAGCGTGTGTCGATCGGCTTTTCATAGGGCCGGCGATCCGGAAAGTTTTCGCCGTAGATCAGACGCCGTTGCGATTGTCCATCGACGATGACAGTGTTATGGGAAAACGAAGCATCGGCGTATTCGTCCATGGCCTTTTGATACGGCTGTTGATCCTTGGGTAGAAAGTCGGGATTGCCGTAGGTCTCCGGACCGGAATCGACGAGCAGATGCCGACCGAACGCGGCGATCGCGATGGAGTTGATGTTCTCGGTCGCGTGCCCGCTTCCGCGCCGCGCCGCCATCAGCCACAGATAGCGGCTGTCCCAGCGCCAACCGTCTCGCAGCGCGTAATAGCCGCTGTAGGGAAATGCCACCGAGGTGAACGGAATCTGCTTCGCGTCGCCGTGGTCCGTCAGCGCATCGACGATGTGCTCCGAGAGCGGATCGGGAAAATCTTTTAGATCGACGAAACCTTGGCCGTTGGTGGTGCGGCTTCGCTCTTCCGCAAACCACTTCGGCCGTTGCTCTGCGTCTTTCCAGAGCGCCGGCGGATGCCGCACATAATTGGTGCCAATTCCGGGAAGTCCACCAAACGGATATTGCAGCGCCGCGAACAGGCGCGTGCGCTGAAGGGACGCGTCGTGCAACGGCGCCAGCCACGCGGGCGCGGGCTTGCCCAGCAGCGCCTCGACTGTGGTCGTTTGCGTCACCATTCCCATGTTGTAGTTGAACGATTCTTCGAGATCGCCGCCGTCGGCTTGCACGGTGCGTCGCACGGAAGCGTTCAACATTTCAGCGCCGCGTGCCTTCCACGCCGCGGCGTCCTTGAACTCGTCGAGGCAGTGGCCGATCAGTACGAGCGAAAAGGCGCTGTTGAAGAATTGATTGGGGATGGTCGTCCGCGGATCCTTCAGCACCGCGGCGGCGTGATCCGTGACCAGCGACGTGAGCAGAATCGCCAGCGGGCGCGAGGGTACCGCCGCGGTTTGGTCCGCGGGCAGGTCATGAACGATCGCGCCGAGCACTTGCAGCAATTGCTTGAGCCGCTCGGACGTGATGTATCCCTCGCTCCAGAACCACGACACGTAAAAACCCATCGGGGTGACGGAACGATCTTCCGGTGAAAGCGCATCGAACTGGCGCTTATTGTTCTCCGCCATGTCCGCGATGAGCGAGAACCATTGCGCCAGGTAACGCGGGTCGTGGCGTTTCTTCCACTCGCCGATCAGGATGAACGAATCTCGACAATCGAGCAGATCGGGCTTTTTTCCTGCAGCTGTGCCGAACCATGCCAGCGGCGGATGCAGCGCCATCATCGCCGCGACGGCTTTCGCGCTTCCTTCGGGAATCGGCTGCTGCGCATTGAGATTGCGCCATTTCGCGACGAAGTAATCGCGGTAAGCGTCAAGCGCGGCGCCGAACTGTTGTGACTCATAAAGCTTTCGCACTTTTTCGAGTCCCGGAGTCGCGAAGTCGATCGATGTGAACAGCCGTCTTGCAATCGTGGCATCGTCGAGAGACTCATCAGCTGAGACCGGCGCGCTGGACGGTGTCGCGGAGATCGCGGATGCGGTGGCAGTGATCACGGCCTCGGGCAACGTCACGGCCGGATCGATGCACGCGATGCGAAGCCCGGTGTCGTACACCTGATACCACGGATAAGTGAAGTAACGAATTGCCGAGCCCACGTCGCTGTCGAGCGCGACCGATCCACCCCGCAAGATGCGCCAGCGCCCGGTGGCCGGCCCGTGCGGATCGCGGAGGTTCGTGGCGTCATACGGCTGGGCGTACCAATCCCAGCACCACTCCTCGATATTGCCACTCATGTCGTGCAGACCGAAGGCGTTGGGCTTCAGCTGGCCGACCGGGTGCGTGACGCCGTCGGGTGTCTGCGCGTTGTTGTGCCAGGCGCAATCGCGGCCGTGATCGCCGGTGGCATCGTCGCCCCAGTAATAGTTCGTCGTGGTCCCGGCGCGGCAGGCATATTCCCACTGCGCCTCGGTCGGCAGGCGAAAGCCGTTGGCCTGCCAGTCCACGCAGGCATCAGTCAGCGGCGCCTCGCCCGCGCGATAGACGTGTTGATGTTCGGCATCCGTATAGTAAACCGGTGTGCGCCCCGTCATCTCCGAGAGCGCATTACACCACTTGATCGCATCGAACCACGAGATGTTGCCCACTGGAAGCATCGCGCGACCCGACCCGTGGCGCAGCTCGTAGCCATGCGCCTCGCTCCAGCTTTCGACCGCATGCCACAAGGCCCATGGCACTTCCGTCGCCGACAAGCTGAATAATGAAAGCTCGACGACCCGGCCGTCAGCGCGCGTGAACTTGCCGGCCGGAATCTTCACCATGAAAGAGGTGGCCAGCGCTTTCGGCTGAGTCGCCGGCTGCGTCGTGTCGCCCATCGCGATTCCTGTTATACACAGCCAAATTAAAGCGAAGATCACGCGCTTACCCTGCATCAATGAACTCCATCCGTCGCAAATAAGATGAAATGCTCGCCATGAATCACGGCACAACCAATACCACCGGCATCACCCTGAAGTTGATCACTTGGGACGACCCACGGGGCTACGGCCCGATGAAGGCGGTCGGCGACGCTTTTGCACGCACCCCGCAGGGCGAGGGCGTTCGTGTCATCTGGGATGTTCAGCCGCTGGGTGGCTTTGAAAGTCATCCCTTGGCAGATCTTGCCCATCACTATGACCTGATCAACATGGACCACCCCCATGTCGGCGATGCAGTCGTCAGCAATTGCCTCTTGCCCTTCGCGCACGTCGCGGATGAATACGTCGGCCCAAGCCTTGAAAGTTACAAGATGAACGAGCGGTACTGGGCCATCCCCATTGACGCCGCCTGCCAAGTGGCGGCCTATCACAGCGATCGCCTCGCACAACCGCCACCGTCTTACGACGAAGTGTTTGAATTAGCAAAGCGAGGCGTCCGGATCGGCGCATCGTTGTCCGGAATCCATGCGCTGATGGCTCTGTTTACTTTGCTCGCGCAGATGGGTCATCCCGTCGCGACGGGGAAGGGCGATGACCTGCCCGACTCAGATGCGCTGACCGAGGCCGGCGCCTTGCTTCGCCGATTACAACATGTGATCGTTGCCCCTTCGCTGGATTGGAACCCGCTGGACATGTTCGCTGCCATGACCCGCGGCGAGTGCGATTACGCGGTCTTTACTTTCGCGTATGTCAGCGCACAGAAGAAGAACATCCGGTTCGTGCCGGTACCGTCGATGGATAGCAGCCCCTCGCGAGGAGCGGTACTCGGCGGCACCGGATTGGGCGTTTCGGCGCATTGCCGTTATCCCGACGTTGCGCAGCGTTTTGCTCAGTTCATTGGCTCCCAGGCGATCCAGAACTCACTGTGGCCCGAAAACGGCGGGCAACCTGCTCATCGTCAGGCATGGGAGCAGCGGGCGCAATCGGATCCGTTCTATCGCGCGCTGCTGCCCGCGCTCTCGACAGCTTACGTTCGCCCGCGCTTCGCAGGCTGGAACCATCTTCAGTCTCAAGCTGGCGAAATGGTGAATCAGTGGCTGAGAGACCGAGATGCTCCGCCTGCCGAACTCAACCGGCAACTGCGAGAATGTTGGAAGCGGTTCTTGTGAAAACGCTGCCCGTCCCCATCGTTCATGCACGAACTCGGATGATCGTCTTCCCCGCCCGCCGCTCTGTGGAGTTGAAGACGCCGATGGCTTTGTCGAGGGTGGAGACGTGGCCGATGTTTGTCCGCAGTCGTCCGTCCCG
>JAICIO010000008.1 GCA_025924315.1 Phycisphaerae bacterium | reverse complement strand
TATTCGTTGTTGCGAACCGAAGAAATAACCGGTCCGCTGAAGCGGACCCTACGGGATTGCGCCGGTCTCACAGTTTTAGGCGTTCAAGAATGGTTGGATCTGCAATAATTGCAATGACCTTTGTCTGCGAGCCCAGCACCTCGACGTGCAGCGGCGATTTCGAGCTGGTCCAATCGTAGTCGTTCGTCGTGGGATAGACCTCTTGCGCAGAGAGCCTGTTGGCGTTTGAAAACGGTTCGACGCCCGCGAGCTTCAGATCGGACAAGGATAAGTCGATCGTTTTGCTTTCGATATCCGGATTTCGCAGGACGATGATCGCGGATTTGGGGCCGATGTGGGTGTAGCCGTAGACTTCGCCTTTCGCGGGGTCGCCCAGGATCATTTCGGTGTTGCTCAGCGTGTCCCAGTTCGCTTTGCCCCAGTGGATGACGCGGCCGAAGAAGGCCCAGCGTTTGTCGTCCATCACGCTCGGGCTGTTGAGCACTTCCCACTTCGAGATTCCGCGGCCGATGGTCATGATCACGTCGTCCTGGAATTTCTCGAACGACGCGCCCGCGTTTTCCCAGAAGCCGTGCGTCATCAGGTTGCGGTACGGGAAGACGTACTCGTTTCTTCTAAAGTCGTCATACATCATGATGTCGCGGCCGCTGGTGTTGGAGTCCTGGGGCGTGAGGTTGCGAAGCTTCGCGGTTTCGACATCGCTTCCGCCGAGCCAGATGTAATCGGCGTGCTGAATCCACCACGGGCTGAGCCACATGCCGGTCGTCAGCGCGATCTTGCAGTTCGGGTCGGCCTGCTTGACCGAATCGAGGATGTCGAGAAACGCGTCGATCTGCGCTTCGCGGCCGGCGTCTTTGCCAACTGGATGCCCATGCGTCGGCACATCGCAACCGAACGAGTTGTAATCGAGCTTGAAGTAGTTCACCTTTTGATTGCGAACGTAATCGGTCAGCGTTTTGGTAATGGCGGCCTTGTACTTTGGCCCAGCCATGCAGTATTGGCCGCCGAGATTTCGATCCGCGACGTGCGCGACTTCCATCCCGAGCACATCGCCCCAGTGCGTGTCTAGGCCGAGACCCATCACACTGAGCCACAGGCCGAGATGACTGCCGAGCGACTGCACCTTGTTCGAAAACGGATCGAGCCCGGCGGGGAACTTTTGCGGATCGGGTTGCCAGATCGATGACGTATCCGTCCACGGATCATCGATCGCGAATGAATCGATTGTGACACCGACATCCTTCGCATGCTGTGCGATCGGTTCGACGGCCTTGAGATACTTCTGCTCTTCCGGCGTGCCGACGCCGATCATGTTCCAGATGACGAACGGCTCGGCTCGATGCACATTCGGCAGGGTGTAGAGATAATCATCGAAAAAGGCGCGTTGCAGATCGTCGTGACTTTTCGCGACACCCCAGATCACGCTCTTGGACGTGAGTCCGCCCTTGGCTGATTTGCCCGGATAGTGGCGGATCGAATTGATGTCGGTATCTCCGCCGACGTATTCGAGGCCCATGTACAGGTCGGCGACGAACATCGGTTGGCCGGCGCCGAGATGCGTGGGGTTGGCGACGTTCCACCAACCGAGCCCGCCGGTGCGCTCGACATCGATCTGCTGAACGATGACGTCGCCGTCGCCCTTGTAGTCGACGGTGAGCCACTTGCGCTGGTAACTGCGATCGGGGTAAGTCTCGACGATGACGCGAGCGGTCAGCTCCGGATGCGCGCGGGCGACGTATGCGAAGATCACCTGCATCGCCTGTCCGTTGGACTGCGTCGCGATTCCGGTGAGCTTGAAATCCGCGGCGGTGAACTCACCCTGAATCACGCCCGTGAGCGTCAAAGCGAACTCGGTTGTCTGCATCACGTCCGCCGGCGCCTTGCTCACCTTGTTGATCCGCTGCGACGTCGCGGCGGTGTCGTGAGTGATGCGATACACTCGTTCGAGAAAGCGATTGCCGATGTGGACGAGGTTGCCGGTCCGGGTTGCATATACGCTGTCGGGACTTCCCACCTTCCAATCGCGCGACCAGTCCGTGATCTGCGAACCGGTCGACTGCGCAAGGGCTGAACCCGCCACCACAGCGATCACCGTACCAAGAAGAATGTGTTTGGGCATGCCGCAGCAGTATATGGATTTACCTTACCGAGGCGTCGGTGGGAGCCATGTTTGCAGCACCGCAAAAGTAGTGAACACCACAATGAACGTCAGTTTTTTCGGCATTTTAAGAATGTTTGCGAATTTCTTCTTGCATTTCCACGTGAGCCGTCGAAGATGATCCCGTCGCATATCTCAACGCGTGATATCGCTTTGAAATTCGGGCCAGAGACCAAGAGAAAGCCCCGCAATTAAAGCTGCGGAGGTTTTGTCTTTTTGCGTCCTGACGCGTTGATTGTGCGATTTTCGTCTCTGCAGAGGTTTCCGCCTGTTTTGCGGGAACCAGGGGTTTGAGCATTCCGGGGAATGCGCTGCAGATTACATCGCCGTCGAGAGGGACGGCCACATCTTTGACGGGGAAAAGGAGGTCGCGATGAGGCGACAGAGTCCTTTTGAAGGTCGGCGTGGTTTCACACTCGTGGAACTTCTTGTTGTTATTGCAATTATTGCACTACTGATCGCGATCCTTCTGCCAGCGCTCAACCGCGCGCGAGCGGCGGCGAACAAGGTCAAGTGTGCTTCCAACATCCGGCAGCTGATCCAGGCATCGATCATCCGCTGCCAGGACAACATGAAGCATCCCATCTTCTTCCCCAATGACGACGGTGGGGACGATTCTCTGGGGCACTTGATCCCCAAATACATCAATGACCCGGACATCGCGATCTGCCCCGCGACGGCGAACTGGATCCGGCGCGATGTCTTTCTTCCCGAATTCGGCGCGACGGGTTGGCATTACCGCTATGGAGTGCCCGTGCTGCAGGATATCGCAATCTCGGCCAAGAACACGCAAGTCTACGGCAGCAGCTATGAGCCGTTCGGCTGGTATTCCGCGGGGATCTGGGCCGACGGTACCATCATGGATGGCCGATCGGTCGGAGGATACAACGAACAGATGGGGATCAGCGATCCGAACGACCCTCGCTACAAGGTCGGGTCGGCCGACGTGACGGTCTCAACCGTCAAGCGATTCGGTAAGCTGAAGAATCCCACGAAAACAATCCTGCTGACGGATATGGACAAGGATCCGTCGGACGGCGATCCGCTCACGGGCGCGTTCAATAACTGGCCCGATCCTGTGAACAACCACGGGAAGGACGGCGCGAACTTCGGGTTTGGCGATGGGCATGTCGTCTTTGTGCCGCGCGGTTCGGGATTCATCCGCACGTTCATCGATGGATATCAGGGCCTCGCGCAGAACAAGGTGTTCTCGGAGAAGCAGTGCCCGGGATTGATCATCACGACGTTCAATGTGAAGGGCAAAGCGTTCAACAAATACATTTATCAATAGTTTCAATTCGTACGATTTGCGGAGGAAGAGAATGCAACAAATGAAGAGAGACTACCTGCTCTCCGCTGCGCGCGGGGGTGCTTTTGCGGCAATGTTTTTCAGCATCGGCGTACTCCCCGCCCAAGCCGACACGGTCGTAAGCTTTCAACAGGGCGTTAACGGTTATTCCGGCGCCCTCGAGCGTCGAATCAATAGCGTCGATGGCTCAGCTATCGGCGCTGGCGGATCTGGCACGAACCTTAGCGTGGACGGGTATCAGCCGAATACGGTCGCGCCGCCAGGCACGTCGAACTATTCCCCCGACCAGCCTGTGCTGATGCGCTTCGACAATATGTTTGGATCGGGGGCGGGTCAGATTCCCGCGGGAGCGTTCATTCTCGACGCGACGCTCCAACTCAGCAGCCACAACAATTCAACGGCTGATAGCGGCGGACCCTTCGGAATTGCGGGATTGCTTCAGCCGTTCACCTCGAGCACCCTCTATCAGGATTTCGATACGTCCGGCGGAACGGACCAGACGGCAATTGGTGGCAACCGAGGCCCGTGGTTTGAGAACGGTCGGTCGATCCGTCCGCTTGCGGGTTTCGGAAAAGTCGGCATAGCTGCAAGCGCGTCGTTTGACGCCGCTACAACCTATACCGCGCGCATCACGCCGCTCGTTCGCGCGTGGCAAGGCGGCTTCACCAACAACGGCTTTGCCGTTCAAACGGGTTTCACCGGCACCACCAATGCCTGGACGATTCGAACCAGCACGTACGCGACCGTCGCTTCCCGCCCGATGCTGAGCGTCTCGTATACGACCGATCCCGTCACCTCCACGACCTTCAGGCAAGGCGACAACGGGTACTCGGGGACGACGATGGCGCTCGTGCAACACGATCCCACCTCGGGAGATGTTACGACCGATGCGGGGCCCCGCGGCGAAGAATTCCTCGATCACGGCACGAATCCCGCGACCACTGCGGATTCCGCGGCGACCATCAAGTTCGATCATCTCTTCCAAAGCAACGGCGGATCAATTCCCGACTACGCGATCATCCGCAAGGCGTATGTCGTCATTACCAGCGCCGATGAAGCATTCAGCGCCAATACGCGTTCGCCGGGACCGTGGGAAATCGATCAGCTTAAGAATTCGTGGACGACGAGCACGCCATACTCGACGTTTGGCTCCAACGGCCCCGGAAGCGATCCCGCCGACATTCAGCGCGATATTGAAAACGGCATGATCACCGACAGTCAGGTGCTGTTCGACGTGACGTCGTCCATCGTCGATTTCCAGAACGGCGTCGCCAACAACGGCTGGGCCATCCGCGGGATCACGACGGATGGTTGGGGCATCAACATGCTCGGGTCCGATCCGAGCACGATTCCCTATCTGACGGTCGATTACAGTCTTCCCGAGCCGGCATCCCTCGGCGTGCTGTCCCTCGCGGGGATTGCGCTACTGAGGCGCCGATCGCGTCGTTGATCTCGAATGCGCCCGCGTAGGGTCCGCTTCAGCGGACCGGTTCTTTGTTTTTCGCACGGATGAATAACCGGTCCGCTGAAGCGGGCCCTACAAGAGTTCGCCGCACGGGTTATGATCCGCGCATGCAACTGCCACGGGTTCTTTCATTCATTTTGCTTTTCGTTTCTCTCGCATCGGTCGCTCGCGCCCAGCGCGAATATTCCTTCGACATCTGGGACTGGACCGCGCCCTCACAGGATCTTGCGACGTTTCGCAAATGGGCGGCGGATCTGAAGTCGATCGGCGTGACGCGGATCGAGCTTTCCGCGCCGTGGAACCAGCTCGAGCCCAGGCCCGGGCAGTACGATCTCTCGTTCATCAAAAGGCGAGTCGCGATCGCAAAGGAATTTGGCCTGGGGACGCGCATCCGCATCAACAGCTTCTGGGCCGGCGCCATGCCGGCGTGGTCGGACGCGGACAAATGGGTCGATTCGCATGGAAAACTCGCGGTCGACATGCAGATCCCGTCGATCAGCGATGAGCGATTCTGGTCGCACTACGCGCCGCTGTGCACCGCCATCGCGAAACGCTTCCATGGCGAAGATATTTATTACAACAGCTTTATCGGCATGCACGCGGAGCTGAAGTACGGCGATTGGTGGACCTACGATCCGTCGAGCCTGAAGGCGTGGCAGACCGCGATTCAGTCCATTCCGCGGCCGGCGTGGCTCGCGCGCGTGGCTGGGGACGAGGAACTGCCGGACGTTCCGCCAGTGCCGGAGTTGACGCACGGATTGCCGGACAATTCGCCGGTCAGCAAGGCGTTCATTGCGTTTCGGGAGCAAACGTGGCGCGACGCGTGCCGGCGGTTCGATGCCGCGATTCACGCCGGCGATCCCGATGCGAAGATCAGCGCGCCGCTGGGCGAAAGCTATCGCCGCGAAAGCGCCGCGTTTTCGAACCTCGATTACTGGGGCATGACCCGCGGGGCGAAGCAGGTCGTTCACAGTTACGATTTCTTCTGGCATCAAAAGCAGGATCCGTGGTACGCGGCGGCCGCCGTCGCATCATTCCAGGGAATCACGCAATTGCCGGTGGTGTTTGAGTTCGACGGGCCGGCGCTGCAGGAGACGTTTCATTACACAGTGGAGTCGGAAGACGCGATCGCGGATGCGGTGATCGGGCAGGGGGCGGGGATTAAGGTTGCCAATTACTCGTATTCTGTAGCATTGCCATCTTCGTATCAGGTGCTCCGGGACTTTGGCGCGAAGATCCAATCCGCTAAGCCGCCCTTCGGGTCTGAGCCTCAGGGTCGAAGACAAGCGGCCGGGCCTGCAATGAAAGAGACGGTGCTGCTCTTCGTCAGCAAGTGGGCGAATTACTGTTATCGGGAAGCGAAGAGCGAGTGGCTGCACGACGCTCAGTTTGGCGCGTGGAAGATGCTGACAGACGGCAGCGAGCACGTGCGGTTCATCTGCGAGGACAATCTGGCCGAAGATCTGACCGGATACAAAGCGCTTTACGTTGCCTTCTCTCCGCCGCAGTTGATGCCGCAGGAGGATCAGGATCGGCTCAAGAAATTATCCGAGAAGCTGCCGAGCATCATCGAAGTCGATTCGATTCCGTCGCTCGTGAGCGATCGCGCACAGCGCAGTGCGTCGATGAATGGGTTGCAGTTTGAAACGACGGCCGAAGGATTGCCGGTCGTCGCGGCGAAAGAGTTGCTCCGCGTCGAAACCCACCGCGTCACGCTCGGCTATCCGCTGGCGTATGTGTGGCTGAAGGGCGCGAAGCGAGCGGATCAGGAAAAGGTCTTGCGGTGGGCATGGAAGCAGCTTGCGGATTAATTCGAATCTCCAATAATCCGCGCGCGGACGCATCTCTCCCGTAGGGTCCGCTTCAGCGGACCGGTTATTCGCCTTTTCGGACAGAAGTAAGCGGTCCGCTCAAGCGGACGCTACACAGGCGCGCGGAAATTAAATGGGATCCGAATAACTTGTCGAAGCGCAAAAAAAGCGGCGAGCCGCATGTGGCTCGCCGCTTTTGTTGAATCGATTGTCACTGCCGCATCCATGCGCACTCATCGATCGGTGTCGCTGAGGTACCGGGCATCGGCGGCGACATAGGATCGATCGTCGGAACCGCGCGAGCATTACCCCGTCGCCGCGGGCGGCGATGCAGCAGGGCGATCAAGCCGATGCCGGTGATGCCGAGCGTGGCGGGCTCCGGAACACCGGTGACCGTCAGTTCCAAAGTCGTCCCGCTGTTCACGATCGCCTCGCTGAAGGTAAGGCCCGGCGTGTGATTAACGAGGGTCGGCAAAATTCCACCCAATCCACCGGCAGCGGTGAGGACATCATACACGGCATTCAATTGCGGATTCGAATCCTTGTAATTGACGTCAAGCGTTCCGTTGAGCTGAGCGGACCCGACCGTGATGCTGACGAAGTCCTTGGCGCCCGCGTCGCCGACGTCGATGTGCAGGTGGTGATTCACGCCCTGGATGAAGTTCGTGAAGTTTCCACCGCCGACCGCTGGCATGTTGGTGGTTCCGAAATCAGCGCCGCCACCTGCGACACCGGCCGTACCTGGGCTAAGCGTTCCGCCGTTGTAGACCCCAGGGCCATTCGAGGCATAACCCACCGTGCCGATCGTCAGCGTTCCCCCGTTGAACTGCAGGTCGATGTTATCGTTGGCCTGCCGAATGCGGATGACTGACAGCTCGGTTGGAATGTTCGGGTCGGCCTGGCTCATGATGAGGTGCGTGTTGGCACCCGCACCGGCAGCTTGCGAGACGTTGATGGTGCCGGCCGTGACGGTGCCGCCTTGAATGAGAAGGCTTGCTGTGCCGCCCGCGTTATTCATCATGCTCACGCCGTTGGTCGGCGTGGCGGGAAACGCGACGTAGCCACTCTTGATTAAAATACTGCCGACGCCAGCAGATCGGCTGACGTTCACAGTGCCCGTTCCCATCAAGAGGGTGCCACCGTCGATGACGACGCTCGATACATTGAGCGAACCATTCGTCACGAGGAAGCCGGTGGTGCCCGAGAGATTGACCGTGCCCCCGCTGAGAAGCATGCTGGCGGTGCCGAATCGGGCAAGCTGGAACGTGCCGTTGTTAACGTTGAGCTGCCCGCCGCTGATGTTGACGCTGGCAGTTGCGAGCGTCAGGCTGGTGCTCGAGTTCGCTGCGAGGAAACTGGTGGCGCTCACGACGCCGTTGGTCATGATGAAGGTGCTATTGCCGCCCGGGTTGCCCGCATTTCCGCCAACGAACAGCTGGCTGCCGACGTTGAGCGTGCCACCGTTCACGGTCACCGTGCCGGCGGTGGTGCTGGCGACGCCAATCATCAATGATCCCGCGTTTGCCGTGCCAGTGGTGGCGTCGACGATCGCGGACTGGAAGAGAGTGCTTCCCGATCCCGCACCAACGCGATGTCGCCCGAGGTCGGCAGCGTATCAAACTGCCAGTTCAGATTGTTTCCCCATTTGTTGTCGCCGCCGTCGTTGTCGAAGGTCAGCCAGCACGTGCGAGGGGAGCGAGAAGGAGCGCGCCCAGCGCGAGCGCGAGAAGAGATCGGAATCGCATGCATTTTCTCCCCGTAACGAAGAGGGCCCCGCCGGGGACTAAATGTATTCAAACCCCATGAACCTGCACGGACAAAACAAAAGGTTTGCGCAGGCTCTTCGTCCGCGGCGGGAGAATCACCGCCGCGAGTAAGCAATCTCACGGATGCATGCGTTACAGACGGACTCTTCTATAAGCTGCGCGCCGCCTTTCACGGCGAAACAACTCGCGTTCGTTGACTATCCTGTCACCGCGTTCGGACTTTTCGTTCCCGCGCCAGTGCGCAATTTAGTTCGACGTGACCGGCCTCTCCGGCGGTCGAGCAGCATCACCGCGCCCACGCCGGCGAAGCCGAGCATCGCGGGTTCGGGGATCGCGGTGATCGTGAGACGCAGCGTGTCGTTGGTGTTCACCGTCGTCGCGAGCGAGAGGCTGTACTCGATGCCCGGATTGTGCGAGATCAATCGCGTGCCGGGAATGTTGTTGGCCAGATCGGCCGCGACGAGGTTAATCGCGTTGGCGCTTCCCGCCACGATGATGTCGAAGGAGTCGCCGACGTGCGGATCGATCCCGATGTAATTCACGTCGATCGTGCCGTTGAGCGTCGCCGAGCCGTTGCCGAAGGCGAGCTGGTCTTTCGCTCCGCCGTCACCGACGTCGATGTGCAGATGATGATTCTCTCCCTGCCAGAAGTCAGCGAAGTTCACGTTGAGCGGATTGAGGGTCTGGAAGTAGGTGATGCCGAAATCGGATCCGCCGCCAGCGACGCCCGCGGCGCCAGGGCTGAGTGTGCCGGCGTTCCACATGGTTTGCCAGCGCGAATTGCCCGGACCGGTGTTGAAGCCAATGCTGCCGATGGTCAAAGTTCCGCCGTTGAATTCAATATCCTCGATCGCGTTTCCCTGGCCGATCTTTTGGATTGAAAGGTCGGTCGGCACGTTCGGATCTGCCTGGCTGAGGTAAAACTGTTGCGAGTCTCCGAGCTGATTTTTCCCGCTTGAGACGGTGATGGTTCCGCCGGAGATAGATCCACCGGAGATAAGCACGCTCGAACCACTGAGGCTTGCGCCGCCGCTGTCCGTTCGCATCGTTCCGAAATGAACGGTGCCGTTCGACACGACCAAGCCGGCGGTTCCGGTGCTGTTGTTGACAAGCGAGACAAGGCCGGTTCCGAAGTCGACGTAACCGCTCTTGACGTTGATTGTGCCCAGGCCGCCATTTCGGCTGACGTTGATGCTGCCGGTGCCCATGAGCAGCGTTCCGCCGTCGACGGTGAAGGTGCCGCTGGTGTCATCGGTGCCGTTGGAAACGATCAGGCCGGTCGTTCCCGAAAGATTCATGGTGCCGCCGTCGAGAAGAACGCTCGCGGTGCCGAACCGGTTTCCCTGGAACGTGCCGTTGTTGATATTGAAGGCGCCGCCGCTGATGTGCACGCTGCCCGACGCAAGCGTGACGCTGGTGTTCGAGTTGCCGATGAGGAAAGTGTTGGTGCTGAAGACGCCGTTGGTCATGATGAACGTGCCGTTGCCGCCGGCGTTGGCTCCGTTTCCACCGACGAACGTCGTGCTGCCGACGTTCAGGGTGCCGCCGTTCATCGTGAGTGTGCCGAAAGTCGAGTCGGCATCGCCGATCATCAACGACCCGGCGTTTGCGGTGCCGGTGGTATCGTCCACGATCGCGGATTGGGGGCTGCTCACCGCGGAACCGACGTGTGCGGTGTCACCCGAGCCGGGAAGCGTGTCATTTTCCCAATTGAGATTGTTTTCCCACTTGCTGTCGCCGCCGCCGTTGTCGAACGAGATGTCGCCCGCGCGAACGGCTTGAGTCGAGAGCAGACCGCCTACCGCCAGTGCGACAAGAAATCGATAGCGCATGCATTTTCTCCACGCCCCCACACCACTCGAGCCTCGCTGGGCAAGAGATGTATGTATACCCAACCTATTGGAGCCAAATGTATGGCGGCCCATGTGCCGTGCAAGCAAAAAATGGCTGAAGTTGATGCAGGTTTTTGCGAAGACGTGATGCGAGCGACGTGGTGCGACGCCGCGCCCGCACAGACGAACCCTTCTATAAGGTGAATGGTTCAGACGGGATCGCTGACCGCCCCGATCATTGCCCGCCCGGCTTGGGCCGGACGGATTTGTCGGAATCTTTGCTCAGTTGCCGCAGGATGGATTCGATGCGTTGCTGCGCCTCAGGGGGTTGCGAGCCGCGCAGATCTTTCAGCGTCGAGATCACCACTGATCCCAGGCTCACCAGCTGCTGCTCGGCGCGGTCGCGCTGCTTCCAATCGTCGGCGTTGAGATCCGTCACCAGTTGCTTGATGTGCTCGGTGGCCTCCTTCGATGCCTTCGGCTCCGGCTGGGTGTATTTTTCGAGAAGTCCGATCGGAATCGTGATGTGCACGCCGCTGACCAGGTCGCATTGCACGACCGATTCCTCAAGCTGTCCGCTCAGCACGCTCTGATCCCACAACGTGATCTGCAGATCCGGCCCGCCGTCTTTGAGGTGTTGCAGCGATTTGATTTCGGATGCTTGAACCGTGACGGTGTCGAAGGCGGTATCGAGCTTTAATTCGCCATTCAGCGAGCCGATGAGCTGATCGTTGTTCGTCAGCTGCACGGTCGCGTTTTCGTCGGATTTGTCCGGCGGTTGCGGAACCACGATCAGGCGCTCGATGTCGGATGTGGCGAAGGTGACCGGCTGCGTGGTCGCGCCGCCGGCGAGATCGAATTGGAATTGGTCCGCCGACACCAGGCCCGCGAACTGGCTGCCGTCGGTGAGCGTGATGCTGTGAACCGGTTGATCGTCCGCCTGGAAAACGATCGACGCGATCTGCTCCGGCTTGAGCTTGAGCAACCCGTAACGCGTGAGCACGTCAATCGCGTTCAGCGGCATCTTCACGCAGATCCGATCGCCCCCGCGAAGCAGCACGTACGGCTTGTTCGCGGGCGGATCGAAGGTTGAATCGTCGCCTTCGCCCGCGGCCTTGCGATATCCGAGCCGCGCGATCTGCGGCAGCGGAACATTCACCACCTGCCCGCTCGAGAGCTGCATCGCAATGGTGTTCTTGTCGAGCCGTCCGCCGAACATTTCGCCATCGCGCGTGACCAAGAGTTGTCGCGGACGAAATTCGCCGATGTTGAACATCCCCAGCACGCGATCCGGCGCCAGCTTGATCGCGCCGTACGAGGTCGTGAGGTTGAACGCCTCTTCCTTGATCGTCCCCTGCATGCGATCGCCGCTGCGCAACTCGATCACGTCGAGCATGTCCCCGCGAAGCAATTCGCGATCGCCGATCCACGCGCTTCCTCCGCCGAAATTCACGATGAGCTTTCGAACTTCCGGCGGAAGATCGCTCATCAACTTCGATGCCCTGAGATTCGTCGCAAACTGCACCCCCGCGTCCTGTGTCGCGGGCAACGCGTGCACATGCATGATCGCCGTCTGCTTTCCGCCGGGGATCGTGAGCGAATACACCGCCTGCACGAAGTTACTGCCTTGCTGGTAATTGATGGTGGGATTGACCGTCGCGCCACTTCCGGCGAACACCTCGGCGGCGAATTTGTTGTTCGGATCCGTCGTCACCATCCCGATCGTCTGCTTCGATCGCTTATCCGTCACCGACTGCGCTTGCTGAATGCCGTAATTGAAATTCGTCTGCACCTGCACGCTGATGGTCTGGTCGTTGGGCTGCGTGTTGGCGAGGATGTCAACGTAGCGCACAAAGCCTTCGTCCTTATTCACCCAGACGCGCCGCGTGACCGTGATTCCGTTTTGTCCAATCATCCCTTCGATGATGATCTCGCCGGTCTTGTCGACGACTTTCGCCATGCCGTTCATCTGGTTCGGCTGGTTCTGGTTGATCATCAGCATCGCCGCCTGCGAATACGTCGGCGTCATATTGACGGGTTGATTCTGCAGCCATCCGCCACGCTGAATCACCCAGCGGTTGCCCTGTTGATCCATGATGAACGTGGGAAGGTTGGTCGTTCCTCCACCGGCGGGAATCATGCGATGACCAAACCCCTGCGCGCGAAGCGACGTCGCGAGCGAAGCGCAGAGCAAGCTGGCGAGGATAGAAGCGAAGCGCCGACGAACGACCATAACGCCTCCCCAAAGGATGCTTCAGTTGTACCGCAGCGGATGAGCGGCGTGTAGGCGATTCTTGTATACCAATCGCCTTTTATTGCTGCGCCTGCGCCCCTGAGGATATCTTTCCGGCTCAATCGAGGCTTCTCATGCACATTCATCGAACCGTGCGAGTTGTTTTTATCCTCTTCGCTCTACTCGCGATGCCAAACGCTTTCGCCGCCGACAGAGTCGGCGTCGCATCGATCGACATCACGCCGGACTATCCGATCCGGTTAAACGGCTTCGGCTTCCGCCGCACCGAATCCGAGGGCGTCACGCATCACATCTACGCCAAGGCGCTCGCGTTCCAGTCCGACGACGGCAACGGCCCGGCGGTTTTGATTGCGATTGATACGCTCGGCATACCGGACTACATCACTCAGGACATCGCGCAACGGTTAAAGGAAAAGGCGAAGCTCGACCCCACGCGCCTCGCGATCACCGCGACGCACACGCATACCGGGCCGATGCTGAAGAATCTGTGTCCGACGATCTTCGGTATGCCCATCAAGTCCGAAGAGCAGGCGCACATCGATCGCTACACGAAAGAGTTCGCGGACAAGCTCGAACAGGTCGCGCTCAAAGCACTGGGCGATCTCAAGCCCGCGACGCTGGAGTGGGGTACCGGCGAAGTCGATCTCTCGATCAATCGCCGCACGAAAGGCGGGCCCGTCGACCACGATCTGCCGGTCCTGGTCGTTCGCGATTCGAATGGGAACGTGCGGGCGGTATATCTTAGTTATGCCTGCCACTGCGTGACGCTTTCCGACAACAAGATCAGCGGCGACTGGGCCGGTTTCGCCGCCGAAGCGATCGAGAAGAATCATCCCGGTGCGATTGCGCTCACGAGCATCGGCTGCGCGGGCGATTCGAATCCGATGCAGTTCGTCACGGGCAATCACGTCGAGATCGCGCAGAAGCAAGGCAACCAGATCGCGGGCGAAGTCGAGCGCCTGATCAAACAAGGCCTCACACCAATCGGCGGCTCGATCACGACCTCGCTCAACAAAATCACCATTCCATTCGACACGATCCCCACCCGCGAACAGTTCACCGAGCTCGCCAAGCGCAGCGACCCGGTCGGCTATCACGCCAAGGTCCAGCTCGCCAAACTCGACCGTGGCGAGAAACTCCAAACAGAACTGCCGTACACCGTCGGCACGTGGACCTTCGGCGACAACCAGCTCGCGATGGTGTTTCTCGCGGGCGAAGTCGTCGTCGATTACTCCACGCGGCTGAAGCACGAGCTCGACCGCTCGCGGTTGTGGATCAACGCGTATTCGAACGACGTGCCGTGCTACATCCCAAGCGAGCGAATTCTCAAGGAGGGCGGCTACGAAGGCGGCGCGGCGATGATCTACTACGATCGCCCGACGAAGCTCGCGCCGGGCCTCGAGCAGAAGATCGTCGATGAAGTGCATCGACAGGTGACCAAAGCGTTCGATGCCCCGCCGGGCACCGAAGGCGTCCCGCCGCGTTCGCCGCAAGCGTCGCTTCACTCCATTCGCACCAAGCCAAATCTCGAAGTGGAGCTCGTCGCGAGCGAACCGCTCATCAGTTCGCCCGTCGCGATCGATTGGGCTGCGGATGGTCGGCTCTGGGTTTGCGAGATGGCCGACTATCCCACCGGCGCCGACGGCAACTGGAAGCCCGGCGGAAAGGTCGTTGTCCTTGAAGACACCGATCACGACGGCAAGTACGACAAGTCCACGGCGTTCATTGAAAACATCCCGTTTCCCACCGGCGTGACCGCGTGGGGAAAACGCGCATTCATCTGCACCGCGCCGGATATTCTCTACGCCGAAGACACCGACGGCGACGGCAAGGCCGATCGTATAGAGAAGCGTTTCAGCGGTTTCTCCCCCGACAACTTCCAGGCGCGCGTGAACGGCATCAGCCTGGGCCTGGACAACTGGCTGTACGTCGCGAACGGTCTTCTCGGCGGAAACATCAAAGGCCCCGCGAACACGCTGGACATCCGCAACCACGATTTCCGCTTCAACCCATCGACCGGCACGATCGAGCTCGTTACCGGCCTCACGCAACAAGGCCGCGTGCGCGACGACTGGGGCCGATGGTTCGGCTGCGACAACAGCAATGCGCTCTTCCAATATCCGCACGAGATGCGTTATCTCGTGCGCAATCCCAACGCCCCCGCGCCGCCGCAAACCGTCTCGCCCAAAGGGGACTACGACGTCGATCGCGTCTATCCGATCAGCCGCATGCTCGAGCGCTTCAACAACCCGCAAAGCGCCGGCCACGTCACCAGCGCTTGCGGCCTCGGCATCTATCGCGACACGCTCCTCGGCGATGAATACTACGGCAACGCCTTCACCTGCGAACCCGTCCACAACCTCGTCACGCGCATGATCCTGAGCGGCGACGAAGTCGTGACGCGCAAGCGCGCCCCCGACGAACAAGCCAGCGAATTCTTCGCCTCCACAGACAACTGGTCGCGCTTCGTGCAGGCTCGAACTGGCCCCGACGGCGCGCTCTACATCGTCGATATGTACCGCTTTCTCATCGAACACCCGCGTTGGATCCCCGCCGAGCGACTGGCGAAGATCGACGTCCGCGCGGGCGCCGACATGGGCCGAATTTATCGGGTCAAACCAAAAGACAAACCGCTCCGCGAGGTGCGCGATCTGACGAAGTTGAACGACGAACAACTCGCTTCAGCGATTGATACGCCGAATGGAACGGATCGCGATCGCGTGCAGCAGGCGGTGCTGCTTCGATCAAACTTTGGTGCTGGCGAGACGCTCCGAAAGATCGCGAAGGAAGCGAAGCTTCCGCAGGTGCGTTTGCAGGCGCTTCGATTGTCCGGCGCTTCATCAGCAGGCGCATCCTTCCATGATCCGGATCCTCATGTTCGGCAGCAGGCGATACTGGCCATCGAGGATGAGGACATTAAGGCGGATACATTCGAGCAGCTGGACGTCGATCCTTCTCGGATCGTGCGACATCAAGTCGCCTATACCGTCGGAAACTTCAACGGTCCCGACGCTCGTGACATCCTCATCAAGCTCGCGACCTCATCACTTGATGATCCAGAGATGCGCATCGCGGTTCTGAGCTCGACTAAGTATTCGAGCGAAATCCTCCAAGCGATCATGGCGATGGACGAGAAGGCGCCGGGCCGCGATCAATGGATTGCGCCGCTCATCGCGACGACCGCAGCATCGGGCGATCCCGCCGCGATCAAGAAACTGATTTCGTCCGTCCTACCGGATGAAGTGCACGCGCCGACGGTCACACATCTGTCAGCGCTCGCGGCCGTGCTCGAAGCCCTCGATCGAAAGCGAACATCGCTCGATGAATTCAAGGACGTTCAACCCCGCATCGACCGCGTGATCGCCTTCGCGCGCAAGCTCGCACTCGACGAAAGCGCCACCGACGAATCGCGCGAAGCTGCGCTTGCCGTCCTCGGTCGCGGCGAAGCGACCGAAGCCGACCTCCCGCCGCTTTGCGGCTTAGCGGGAATGGCCAGCAACGATCGCATCCGCAGCGCCGCGCTCGCAACCCTGCGACGTCAATCCTCTGACGCCGTCGCGTCCACGCTTCTGAACATGTGGCCGCAAATCGCCCCCGCCGCCCGTCCCGAGATCGTCAATCTCCTCACCACCCGCGAAAACTGGACGCTCGCGCTCCTCGACGCGCTCAAGCATCACAAAATCCAACCGACCGAGATCGCCCTCGCGGATCGTCAGCAGCTGTTGAATCATTCGAATGAGTCGATCAAGAAACTCGCGCTCGAAGTCTTCCCCGCTCAACCGGCTTCAACGCGCGCTGACATCATCAAGACATACGCAAGCGTTCCCACCCTCACCGGGACGCCCGCGAGCGGCACCGAGCTCTTCACGAAGAACTGCTCGCCGTGCCATCTCGTTCAGGGCATTGGCCACGATATCGGCCCAAACCTTTCCGCCTTGCGCGACAAGGACGCCGACTACTTCGTCAAAAACATCCTCGACCCCAGCGCCGTCGTCGAACCGCGGTTCGTGAACTACGTCATCACCATGAAGGACGACCGCGTGATCAGCGGCGTGATCAAAGCCGAGACCGCAACGAATCTCTCCGTCGCATCCGGCGGCAACGGCGTGATCGAAACCCTCTCGCGCGCGGATGTGAAGACGATTCGCGCGACGAATACGTCGATGATGCCGGAAGGATTCGAGCTCGCGCTGTCGCCGCAAAAGATGGCGGACCTCATCGCGTTTCTGAGGTCTTCATCCGCCCCGCGAAAGGAAATGCCCGGCGACGTGCCGGTCGTGATCAAGCCCGACCGAAACGGCGCGATGTTCTGCGCCGCAACCGCGAGCGAAATCTACGGCGGGCAGAACATCCGCCTCGAAACCGACGAGTACAACAACATCGGCTGGTGGAGCGACGAAGGCGATTACGTCGCGTGGACGATCGAACCACTCACAGCCGCCGAATACGACGTGTATCTCGATTACGCCTGTGCCGCGACGGCGCAGGGCAATAGTTACTCGCTCGATGTGGATGGCGCCGCCCTGACCGGAAGCGTCCCGATCACCGGCGATAACTGGGACACGTACAGGCAGCCGAAGATCGGCACGCTGCACGTTGAGGGCGGCCGACATCGCCTCACGGTGAAATCCGGCGGACCGATCAACGGCGCCCTCATGGATCTCCGCACGGTCGCGCTCGTGCCAACCGGAACAAAACCGAAATGGCCCCGCCACGAAACCGCGACGGCGGCGCCCGGCGTGAACGACATGACCACGAATCCCGTCGCCATCGCTCAGCTGATCCTCGACCCCGCCCGCACCGACGCCGCCCGCGAAGCCGTCATCCGCGCCAACCCCCAATTCGCCGCGGACATCATCGGCGAGCTGACGAAAAATCTCGGCAACGACCCGGCTGAAGAGTACAAGCGCATCCCGTGGATCTGGCGCATCGCACTCGAATGTGGAAAACGCAACGAGCCCGCGCAGATGCAGCGGGTCATCGACGTCGCGCTACCCAAAGCCGGCGCGCCGCTCAGAGATTGGCAAGCCGTCGTCCTCGGCGGCGGGATCATCAATGGCCTGAGCCAGATCAACGTCGCGCCATCTCACCGCATCACCGAAATCCTCGGTGACGACGCCGACCTCAAATCCCGCTGGCAACACGCCGTCGATGAAGCATCGAAAATGGCCGACAACGAAAAAGTCCCGCCAGGCACGCGCTACGATGCATTGCGAATCCTCGGCGCCGACACCTGGCAAACCCGCGGCGAGCAGCTGAAGAAATATCTGACGAAAGACACGAATGCCGAGCTGCAAATGGGCGCCGTCAGCGCCGTGGCTGACATGCACACAACTGAAGCGGCCCGCGTGCTTTCTGACGCAATTCCAAATCTCACCGACAAGAACCGCGAGATCGCGTTAGAAAGACTGAAGCAACTGTCCAATTGAATAGTCCTACATTGTAGGATAGAATGGATTGCAGATGGAAATGACGTTTCTTCAGACGCGCGTATTTCTGTCTGATTGGAAACGTCTTGGCCTGGGTGACGATGAACTTCGCCAGTTGGAGTTGCAGATCATGCAAAATCCCGTGCGGGAAAACTGATAAAAGGAACCGGAGGGCTCCGAAAAATTCGCTTTGCCATGCCCGGCCGTGGAAAGAGTGGGTCCGCCCGGGTTGGGTATCTATACTTCGTCAGTCACAAGTGGACAATCCTGCTGACAGCGTTCGGAAAGAACGAAAAAGCGAACCTGACACAGGCGGAGATCAGTGAGTTCGCTCGGTGGATTAAGAAGATTGAAAATCTTTTGCCGCCTGTCGTTGGCTAAAGCTAAATGCGTGGGGCAACCATGAATCGGAAACAGACAAAGACACCTCGTGTCGCGGATCGAATCAAGGCCGCGCTGGAAGAGGTGCACGGTGCGCTTTCGAGCGGACAGCCGATTGAGACCCAACTGACCACCCGAGTGGTGAAGATTCCAGCCCCGAAGAAGTTCTCTCCGAAAGCCGTTCGCGAGTTGCGCGGAAAGATGCGCGTCAGCCAGGGCGTATTCGCCGAAATGGTCGGCGTGTCACGCGTGCTCGTGGAAGGGTGGGAACAAGGAATTCGCAAGCCTCATCCACTCGCGTGTCGCCTGCTTGAGCAAGTGGAGCGCGATCCCAAACACTTCATGAAGCGCTTGGTTGGTTAAGCCGCGCGATTGTTCAGAGACGCTGCTTTTGAGCGCGAGTGAAGAGGCGGATGTTTTGTCCACGACCGAAGAGATCCGCCTCTTCGTTTTCGCTCAGAGCCGGCGTCTATTGGTCATTGGGACTTGGTCTTGGGCCATTCCATTAGTTAGGGTTTTGTACGATATTTTTCTTGCCTTCTGCTTCCAACAAGGCTATTCATCTTTTTACAGGGACGGCTCTCGCCATCTGACTGGAAGAACGGCATCTTCCGGTTCCATTCCATGGACGGAGCCAACAATGAAAAAGAATGATCGAATCGTTGGGACCAAAACTTCGTAAACAGCGGCGGCGGCTGGGGTTGACGCTGGATGAGCTGGCGGTCAAAACCGGCATCAGCAAGCCCTATTTGTCGCTGATCGAGACCAGCCGCGTGCCCAATCCGCCGAGCGATGAAAAGCTCCGGCGGCTGGAGCAGGCGCTGGGGTTCGCCTCCGGCGAATTGCTCACGCAGGCGCATTTGCATCGCACCCCGCGGGACGTGCGGGCGGTGCTGCAGAAGTTGATCAAAAGTCACGAAGGCACGGAGGCACGAAGGCGCGAAGGAAGCCAGCTCAACGCGCGGGAGCCCAGCAGCTCCGCCGCGGGCATTGGAGGTGACTCAGGCACTGCCACCATCGACCTCGATGATGCCTACCTCTCCGGCATCCTCCACGAGCTCGCGGATAAGAATTCCACGAACGTCGAGCACATCGCAAGTGGCGCCGTGCCGGTCATCAATCGCGTCAGCGCCGGTTATCCGAAAGACTTCACCGATCTCTCGTATCCTAAAGGCATGGCCGACGATTACGTCGGTTGTCCCGGCGTGGATGACAAAGACGCCTTCGCCGCGCGCGTGCACGGCGACAGCATGAGCCCGAAATACAAAGAGGGCGACATCGTGATCTTCTCGCCCGCGGCCGCGGCGCGGAACGGCGACGACTGCTTCATCCGCTTCGACCACGGCGGAACGACCTTCAAGCGCGTCTTCTACGAATCATCCGACAAAGGCGAATCCGTCATCCGCCTCCAACCCCGCAACGAAAAGTACCGCCCGCAGATCATCCCGTCGGACCAGATCACCGGCATCTACCGCGCGGTCTATCGCTATCAGCGGGTGGATGATGAGTAGGGCGAAGTGAACCGCCAAGTTGCCAAGACGCCAACGGAGAAAGGAGGGATTTGGTTGACGCAGGTTGTCAAAGGTTGACGAACGTTGACCTTTGTTGACCAGATCAAGTGTCGACGCAAAACGAACCCACGCATATTTCTTCGCGCGATCCAGCGCCATGGTCGGCTCGGCTGACCAAGGGTTCGTGATGCCCCGCGACAGCACCGCGAGACCGAGGATGTGGAGAACCAACGCCGGTGTTTGGTTAACCGCGATTGACCGCGATTGACCGCCGTTTACCGCCATTGACCGGCGGAACGAAATTAAAAAACGAACCCACCGCGGAGGTTGTCGCAAAATCAGGATAAGTTCCGCATCAGACAAACGCGCATAATTGTCTGGACCTCATTCCTTGCGCCCGCTACTCTCCCGAAGCTGTAGTCTTTTTCTTCAAATCTTCAGTAACCCGCTGGGGGGAACATGCAGAATGTTCGACGTTATCGCGAGACTCGGTGTGTTCCGGTCACTTCCACGCACCTCGAGCCTCTGGAATCGCGACGACTGTTGACCGCCATTGTCGTGAACACGGCCAGCGATACGCCGGTCAGTGGTCACACCACGCTGCGACAGGCAGTGCAAATCGCGAACTCGAGCACCTCATCGACGACGATCACGTTTGACGCCTCCGCGTTCGCGACAATGCAGACGATCACGCTCGCCGGGACGCAACTCGAACTGACGAACACCGCGCAACCGACGACGATCATCGGCCCGTCGGTGGGCGTGAAGATCAGCGCGAACAATCTCAGTCGCCTGTTTCAGGTCGACGCGGGCGTGACCGCGAACTTTTCCAATTTGACGATCGCGGATGGCAATGCGGGTCCGTCGGCTTCCGGTGGCGGCCTCAGGAACTCTGGCACCTTAACGATCAGCCACTCGACTTTCACAAAGAACCAGGCATATACCGGCGGTGGCCTGGCAAACTATGGCACGGCCACTCTGACGGACGACACGTTCACGCAGAATTCTGCCGCGTATATGGGCGGCGGGATCGATAACCCTGCAGCGATGTCGATCTCAAACAGCACCTTGTCCGCCAACTCTGCCGAATACGGCGGTGGTCTGCATGTGGAAAAGGCCACCACGAACATGACGAACTGCACGGTGGCGAACAACACTGCGACCAACGGCGGTGGTATCGCGATGTATTCGGCGCAATACGTGACGCTGAACCTTTACGATTCGACGATCTATGGAAACAGCGCGTCGGGACACGGCGGTGGGCTGCTGGTCACCGGCCTTTACATCTATACTGCGAACATCGGTAACACGGTGATTGCCGGGAACATCGCGGTTGTCGGTCCGGACGTGGGCGGGTTAATCGAGTATGTCGAAGGCGGCGACAAGCCCATCCAGGTCTTCTCTCAAGGCAACAACTTCATCGGAAAAGCGAACGACGCGAATGGTTGGGTGAGCAGCGATCAATACGGTTCGGTTGCGTTTCCTCTCAATGCAAAACTTGGCGCGCTGGCCAACAACGGTGGGGCAGTTCAGACGATGGCGCCGCAAACGGGCAGCCCTTTGATCGACAAGGGCTCCAATGCCCTCATTCCAAGCGGCGTGACGAAAGATGCCCGCGAGCTCACGCGCGTCGTCAACGGAACCGTCGACATTGGCGCGGTCGAAGTGCAGGCGTCGAACCTCGCTTCCATCAGCGGGGTCGTGTTCAGCGACGCAAACAGCAACGGCAAGAAGGATTCCGGCGAAGTCGGCATCGCTGGCGTTACGCTCTATAACGACGCGAACAACAATTCCAAGCTCGACAGCGGCGAGCGCACCACCACGAGCGATTCCAGCGGCAATTACCTTTTCAGCGGCCTGAGCGCCGGTTCGTACAAGATCCGCCAGATCCTTCCGTCCGGCTACACGCAAGTCAGCCCCACGAATAATTACGGCCAGACGATCACACTGAGCGCGAATCAAACGGTGACGGGCAAAAATTTCGCCGACCACAGCAGCGGCGTCACGCCTCCATCGACGGGCGGCTCGATCTCCGGCACGGTCTTCAACGATCTCGACGGCGATGGGGTGAAAGACTCGAACGAAATCGGCGTCGGGAATATCACGATCTACAACGACGCCAATAACAATTCGAAGCTCGATGCGGGTGAGATCACTACAGTCACAAGTTCGACCGGTGCGTACATGCTCGCGAATCTCGCGGCGGGGTCGTACAAGATCCGCGAGATCCTTCAGTCAGGATGGAGTCAGACGACGCCCGCGAATAACTACGGCTGGACGATTTCGCTTGCGTCGAATCAGCAGCTCACGGGGAAAAACTTCGGGACGAAGGAGAGCGGTGTCACGCCGCCGCTGACCAGTGGCTCGATCTCCGGTTTCGTGTTCAACGACAACAACAAGAACGGCGCGTTCGATGCGGGCGACGTGAGGACGAGTGGGAAGACCGTGTTTCTCGATGCGAACAACAACGGCAAGCTCGACAGCGGGGAGAAGTCTGTGGTGAGCGACGCGAACGGCAACTGGAGCTTTGGTGGATTGAGCGCCGGAACGTATCACGTTCGCCGCGCGTTTCCGTCGGGTTATACGTACAGCACCACGCTAATCGATCTGACGCTGAACGCGGGCGACAATGATACGGGATTGATCATCGGGTCGAAGCAGATCGCGTGACCAGCATGTTCTTTATTTAGCCGCGGGGCTTGCCCCGCGCGGGAGCCGCGGCGGCGACTGACGTCTCGCGCGGGGCAAGCCCCGCGGCTAAATGTTGTAAACACATTTCAGTGAATGAACCGCATGTCGCCGAAGTTGGGGACGATCGCGGGGGAGGGGTCGAAGGGGCGGTAGCCGGCGGGCCAGTAGACGAAGAAGGCTTTGCCCAGGAGAAAACGCCTCGGCACCCGGCCGGATTCGACCTTCAGGTTTTCTTCGGGGAGATTGATCTCGTCCTTCCAATATCGTCCGTCCATGCTGATGGCGGAGTTGTCGCCGCAGCAGAAGTATTCGTCGGGGCCCAGCGTCATCAGGTTGTCGGGAAAGTGCGCGGGGCTTCCCCAGAATTGTTCGCTGTCGCGCGTGCCGTTGAGATAGTAGATGTCGCGCCACAGGCTGATGTGCGTCAGTTCGGCGACCTGATTCGCAGCGTTGATACGGACGCTTGGCCGCGGGGGATGCTGGTTTCTTTCGTAATCGCGCAAGCGCGCTTTCACATTCGGTTGATAGTCCTTCGGGCTCGTGACGATCACATCCTGACCATCGATTCGAACGGTCAACTGGTAATCGACGTTCAACATCTCGACGTGCGTCGGCCGCGACCAGTCGTGCACCAGCGCAATGCTCTTGATCGTCGTTTCCGAACCATTGGGAAAGCGATGAATGAGCGACACATTCGATCCATCGATCTGCGCGATGAACCGGTCATCGTATTTGCTCATCTCCGCCGAGAGCGCGCCGTCGCCCTGCTTTCGCTGATAGTAAAAGCTCAGCTTCAGGTCGCTGACGTTCGTGTTGGAAGTAAAGTTGTGGGCCTCGTACGTGTCGCCCGGGCCGCTCTGGTTGGCGGTGACGTCGTATGCAAGCCAGTCGGTCAGCGCGTTTTTCGGCGAATCAGCGCCTGCATCGAAGAAGATCGAGGCATGCCCGTTCAGATTGTTGAAGTGAAATGCGCGGGCTTCGGGCGCTTTCGATGGGATCTCCCAGCCGGTTTCTCCCTGCTGCGGCGTCCAGGGCTGCTTAAACGGCGGATCGGTGAGCGGTTCGCCGGCGCGCATGATCGGCCGGCCGTCCGGGGCCATCACCACGCGCGATTTTCCCTGCGGGTAAAAGTCGTTGTCGTAAACGATTCGCCACAGCGCGTCCTGCGCTTTGCGGGGCTTGGTCTGGATGTGGAAGTCTTCGAGTTTGGTGCTGTCGTGCGGAGCGGCGTAGATGTCCCCGTCGAGAATCATGATCGTCTCGCCCGGCTTGCCGATCAGCCGCTTGATGTAGTTCTGCTGATAATCGAAGTGCGACGGATCGTAAGGCGATTTGAAGACGACCACGTCCCAGCGCTTCGGGTCCTGCAGCAGGTAGAGATACTTCAGGACGAGAATTCGATCCCCGTAATGCACCGGCGGGGCGGTCGCGCTGGTGAGCGGATCGCTCGATTGCCGCGGCATGTGATAGCCGCAGTTGGGGCAGGTGATCGAGTACGTGTGGTCGATGGCGCGATCCGGAATGACGATGTCATCCGCGTCCGAATTGGGCGAAAAGTTCACATCAAAGTTGTAGCCGCAATCCGGACAGCGGAAGCGCATGTGCGCGCCCATCAGCGTCGGCGCCATTGAGCCGGTCGGGATGACGAACGCTTCGACGACGAACGCGCGAAAGATGAACGCGAGAATGAAGGCGACGATGATCGATTCGATCGTCTCTTTGATGTTCGCTTCGCTGGAGTCGGGGGAGGGTTTTGGGAGAGCGGGCTTTGGCGAAAGGACCAGGTCCTGTGGCGCGGGGGCTTCTTCGATGCGTGAATCCGAGGAGTCGTCCATGATGTCCGTCAATCGACAAAGCGGCTAGTCATCGGGAGCGCCTGCGCTCTACGTGACACGGCCTTCCAGGCCGTGCGCATGGCCTGGAAGGCCATGTCACAAGAACGTCAATCTTACGGGGGATTCGATGCAACGGAAACAACGCGGGTTATCGCGAGGCGACGGCCATCGCGGCGCTGGGCTTTTGCGTCGGGCCGAGGGCGAAGATCGCGGAGTCTTCGATCTTGTCGCGGAGGGATTTCAACTCGTCGAGCGTGAGCTTGCCATCGGGAGAAGAACCGACCAGGCAATACATCCCATTGCCGTGCGTGAAGCCGGCGATCGGATGGCCGCTGGTCATCGATTCGTAGGGCGTGTCGTTCGAGCTGGTCGGATAATCGGCGTTGGGTAACGAGAAGAGCGAGACCGTTTGATTCCCGCGGGTGAAGATCAACTGCGCTGCACGATCTTGCCCGACGGGGCAGAGCGCCGCGCCGCGGAAGGCCCAGCCATCGGGCAGGCTTGTGACGAGCACGCCTTGATCGAGCGACCGGGCGAGCGTCTTGCGAATGGCGGCCAGATCGTCCTGTGGCACGCCGGGGAGATAATGATGATCCGGTTGAGAGGCAGCGATGTCGTGACGGGCGACGAGGTTCTCCGCGAGGTCGGTCGGAATATCGAGCGATTTGACGGCGAGGTCGGTGCGCGGCGCGAAGGTCTTCCAGACCTGCATCGCCATCAGGCTCACGGAAAAGAGGCACAGGCAGGCAGCCGCGGCGATGGGCCAGAGGCGCATCCGCGGGCGGGGGCGTGCCGTACGCTTTGGCGCAGATTCAGCCTCAGCGGCCAATGCACTCTGAACACGCGACGCCAGCGGCAATGGGGCCATTTCCCCGCCGAAAGCACGTTTCAGTGCTTGCCGCAGGGCTGGATCGTGAAATTCAAGTGGTTTCTGCTCCATAACTTACGGCAACACCCCAAGCCGGCGAGATTTTCGCCCGTCCGTCTTTTCAAACGCCGCTTGCGTCGATCCTATTCCCGGACAATCCCTTCCTGCCTGGCAAAATCTCTCAGCTGGGTCGATAACCGTTCCCGAGCGCGGTGCAGGCGGCTCATCACGGTGCCAATCGGCACATCCACGGCTGCGGCAATTTCTTTATATGAGAAGTCCTCAACCGCCCATAACAGCAGCACGGTCTGGTATTCCTCAGGCAATTGGGTGACGGCACGAACCAGCCGTTCGTCCATGCCTTCGAAGCTCGCCGGGTTGATCGGAAGCGAGGTCGGCGCGTTCGGGCCAGTATCCAGCACTTCATTTTCGACCGAAACCGGCTGTTTTCCCCCGCGTTTCGACTGGCTCAGGTTCAGATTGTGCATGATCCGCACGAGCCACGGGCGGATGCCGTATTGTTGTAAATCGAAACTATCGCGAGCGCGAAACGCCCGCAGATACGTTTCCTGAACCAAGTCTTCCGCCCCCGACGGATCACGAGTGATTCGGCGGGCAATGCGATAGAGCATGTTCATATGCTCCATTGCCAATCGCTCAAATTCCTCTCGCGAGATCTTCATATTGAAGTGCAGGCGCGGACTCAGCCCTTGGAATTATCCACTAAGATAGACGAACCGGTGCCTAAATCCCATTAGAACCTTCTTTTGCAGCCTTTCATCCATAACGTTGAGCCCGGCCGGCTCCAGCTGGTTCCCGCTTGACGCCGTCGAATCCATCCGATCTGCTTTCATCATGATCCGAAACATGCAATTCATTCGCGGAAAACTTTTTCTGATGTTGCTCGTTGGCCTGCTTGGCGCGACCAGCGCGCGGGCGGAGACGATTGAAAAGAGGCCTTACCCCGCGATCGTTTATCAGCAGATCGAACAATCCAACCCGCCGCGGAAGATTTTCGTCGCGAATATCGATCTCACGAATCCGGATGTGCAGATCCGTGTCTCGCGCGCGGGGAAGGATCCCGATGGCGACGGCGAATGGGAGACGACGCTGCAACCGCCGACGAAAATTGCGAAGCGCGAGAATTTCGAGGTCGTGATCAACGGCGACTTCTTCGGCGCGAAGAACACGAAAGACGCGGAAGGAAAAAAGTCTGGCTATGTCGAAGGCGTGTGGGCGAAGGTGCTGGGCCCCGACGTGACCGATGGCGAGTTGTGGGGGCCCGCGACGAAGGACACGCGGCCGTCGTTAATTGTGCGCGAAGGAAACAAGGTTTCGATCGAGCCGCTGAAAGATCCGCCCAAGGATGCGCTGCAAGTCATTGCCGGCAGCGACATCATCGTGCGCAACGGCGAGAACGTCGCGAAGAAGAAGGGCGATTTCGCGACGACGCAGCATCCGCGTACGGCGGTCGGGATTGCCGACGATGGGAAGCGATTGGTGATGGTCGTGGTGGACGGCCGGCGAAAAGACCGCGTCGGCATGCAGCTGACAGAGCTCGCCGACCTGATGAAATCGCTCGGTTGCAAAGAGGCGATGAACCTCGACGGCGGCGGCAGCAGCGAGATGGCGATCCGCAATCCCGAGACCGGCCAGCTCGAAGTGAAGAACAGCCCCAGCGACCACCGCGAGCGCGCCGTCGCGAGCGTGCTGGGGATCTCGATCAAAGGCGCGAAGCGCGTGGGCAGTGAGGTAAACGCGTCGAAGAAGGATTAGCCGTCACGCCCCCTCTCCCTGAAAGGGAGAGGGTGGGGGTGAGGGTGAAGCGTGAGAGTCGAGTCGTGTCGGGTCCAAGCATTGCGCCACCTGTCATCCTGAGCGCAGCGAAGGATCTCGAATTCGTGCGCTGCTCTCGATCCCGGGATCCTTCGCTTCGCTCAGGATGACGATTGCCGTGGGTGCAATTGCCTCACGTTATTGACTACCGCGCTCGACCCTCACCCTAACCCTCTCCCTTCCAGGGAGAGGGGAAGCGGAAGAAACATGGCCGACACGATTGGTCAGCATCCGATCCCGCCCGTCCCGCCCGAGGTGATCGCCTCGCCGGCGGAGGCGCCTTGGTTGCATGATCCGGATGTGGTTTTCTGGCGGCCGAGCTTCAGCGATATGGCGCGCTATGTCGGCTGGCGATGGATCCTGCTCGCGCCGGCGGCGCTGTTGCTCGTGGCGATCGTGCTGATTCCGTTTCGATTCGGGCTGATCCAACTACTCTTCTTTTATGGCGGGAAGATCACAATTCTGGCGTTTGCCTTGCCCGTCGTGCTCGCTGCTGCAGTGATCAAGGAAGCGGTGAACGGAAAGAATCACCCCTTCTGCATTCACTGCGGATATGACCTGACGAACCTGCCCGACTTTCACAACTGCCCCGAGTGCGGACGCTTCTACAGCTTGAAGTTGAATGCCGAATACCGCCGCGATCCGCGCTGGTTCATCGAGCGCTGCCGCATGCACAAGGAATTACCGATGATGCCGAGCGGATTTGCCGCAGGTCCGACGACGGGCAAACGAAAGTCGCGCGATGGAACGTAGCGATTGGTGATCGGTAGGGTGCGCTTCAGCGCACCAGTTATTTGCGGTTCGAACGAATAACCGGTGCGCTGAAGCGCACCCTACACGTGTTACTGCGTATCCGGCTCGATGACCACCGCCGTCCCGTAGCACAGCACTTCCGTCGCGCCGCCGCCGCCTTTGCCGGCGATCTCCGATGCATCGTAGCGCAGCCCGACAATCGCGTTCGCGCCGACGGCTCGGGCATGGTCGATCAGCAGCTCATACGCCTGTTGCCGCGTCTGCTCGCACATCTCGGTGTACGCGCTGATCTGCCCGCCGATGATCGATTTTAATCCGCCGAGAATCCCTTGCGAGATCGTCGGTGCACGAACGATCAGTCCGCGAACGATGCCCATGTACTGCTTGATGCGATACCCTTCGATCGTGAACGTCGTCGTCACCGGCATGTGCCCCGGCGCCGCGTACGGGAGATTGGGTGGTCGTGACATGGCGAAGAGAGTAACGCGTGAAGCGCGGATCGCCAAAAAGTGCAGCAATTGTTGATTGGTGATTGATGCATGACAATGAATCAATCACCAATCAACAATCACCAATGGATATCCGCCCGCGGATTGATCGGATGTTTCTTCGCGAGCTCTTCGATCGTCGCGCGATCGTCGCCGAGATCTTTGGGGACGATGATCTTCGTCACGATGAACTGATCGCCTTTCTCGCTCCCGCGTTCGATTCCGCGGCCTTTAATGCGGAGCTTGGCGTTGCTGCTCGTGCCGGCAGGGATCGTGAGCGTTACCGGCCCGTCGAGCGTCGGCACTTCGACCTTCGTCCCAAGCAGGGCTTCCCACAAACTGATCGGCACGTCGACGAGAATGTCGAGCCCCTCGCGGCGGAAGTACGGATGCGGATGAACGGCGGTGATGATGAACAGATCGCCCGGTTCTCCGCCGCCTTGTTCGCCCTGGCCTTTGAGGCGAATGCGGCTGCCGTCTTTCACGCCCGCGGGAATTTTCACTTCGATCGATTCGACCTTGCCGCCGCGGTTGATCTGCAGCGGCAACGTCGTGCCACGCGCCGCCTGCGCGAATGTGAGCGTCACGGGATATTCGACATCCGCCCCGCGCTGTGGCTCGGGCCGGGCGCGCGTGCGGCCACCGCGCCCGCCAAATCCGCCGCCGACACTTGCACCGCCGCCGCGCGCGCCGAATAGCTGCTCAAAGATGTCCGCGAACTGGCCATTGCCGAACTCGGACGGATCGAAATCCTCCACCGTCGCGCCCGAATCCGTTCGCCACTCTCGGCGCCCACCGCCGCGACCGGCCTGCGCGCGCCGAAACGCTTCGTACGGATCCCCGCCGGCCGCGCCACCCGCGCCCACGCCCGCGTGACCGAACTGATCGTAGTTCGCCCGCTTCTGCGGATCGGAAAGCACGTCGTACGCTTCCTGCGCTTCCTTGAACTTCTCTTCGGCCTGCTTGTTGTTCTTGTTGACGTCGGGGTGATATTGCCGTACGAGCTTGCGGTGCGCCTTCTTAATCTCGTCCGCGGACGCACTCTTGGGCACACCCAGCACTTCGTAATAGTCGCGTTTAGCCATGACAGACTTTGCCTTCAAATTTCACGGTCGCCTCAATCTTAGCACAGCGCCTATAACCAGTGAACGTGTGCGTGCGACGCGTTGCGTGTGGCACAGCCGCCCTCGGCTGTGTGCGGCCAGAGCACAGCCGAGGGTCGCTGTGCCACATCCACACCCGTAGGAGTATCCGTCATGAATGAAGCCTGCCCGCTGCCGACCCCGCCGAGCGAGAGCGAAGACGCGATCATCCGCAAATTGCTGAAGGCCAAGCGCATCGCCATCGTCGGCCTGAGCGACGATCCCTCGCGCATCAGCCACGGCATCGGCGAGTATCTCCAATCACAGGGGTACATCATCGTGCCCGTGAATCCGAATCACGAAGAAGTGCTCGGCGAAAAGTGCTATGCAAGGCTCGAAGATGTTCCCGGCAAGATCGACCTCGTAAACGTCTTCCGCCGCCCCGAATTCTGCATCGACGTCGCCAAGTCAGCAGTCGCAGTCGGCGCCGCCGGGCTCTGGCTTCAAAGCGGCATCCGCAACGCCGAAGCGAAACAACTCGCCCAGAAGTCCAACCTCCCCTACATCCAAAATCGCTGCATCATGGTCGAACATATGCACCACCGATGAACGTGGCGAGGGCATCTTGCCCTCGCGATTGCGGCTTGAGCCGGAAACGAGGGCGAGACGCCCTCGCCACACTCAGAAGTTGAAAACCCGTCCTGCTTCAGCGACGCTGCCGCCTCATGCCGAAGAAGATCCTCGTGCTCTCTGCGTCGGTCGGTGCGGGACATATGCGGGCAGCGCAGGGCGTCGAGCTCGCCCTGAAAGAAGTTGCGCCCGATGCGGAAGTGAAAAATCTCGACGTCCTCACCCTCACCAACGCTCCCTTCCGCAAAATCTACGGCGAGGCGTATCTCGACATCGTCAACAAAGCGCCACACGTCCTCGGCTTTTTCTACGACATGATGGACCGCCCGCGGCGGGCGGACTCAAAGCGGGATTTTCTGCGCCGCGCGGTCGAGAAGCTCAACCTCACGAAGCTCTGCGACCTGCTGCAGTGCGACGATTGGGACGCGATCGTCAACACGCACTTTCTTCCCGCCGAGATCATCTCGATGCTGCGGAAGAAGCGCAAGGTCCACACGCCGCAGATGACCGTCACCACCGACTTCGAAACGCACCGCCTCTGGATCAACCAGCCTTGCGATCGTTACACGACCGCGACGGATGAAGGGGCGGCGTACCTCGCGCATTGGGGCGTGCCGCGCGAGACGATCGATGTCACCGGCATCCCGATTCATCTCGCCTTCGCGAAGCAACACGATCGTGCGGCGTGTCTCAAGAAACACAATCTTCGCGGCGATCGTCCCATTGTTCTTCAACTTGCCGGCGGGTTTGGTGTTGGCCCCATCCAGCGGATCTTCGAATCGATCCTGAGCATTGAACAACCACTCGAAGTCGTCGTCGTCGCGGGGAAGAACGAGAGAGTCCGCAAGCAGCTGGACTCGATCGATCCGCCGAAGCAGCACCGCGTGAAGGTCATCGGCTTCACGACCGAAATCCACGAGCTGATGACTGCGGCCGATCTTGTGGTCACCAAGCCGGGTGGCCTGACGAGCTCCGAAGTCCTCGCCTGTGGCGCCGCGATGGCGATCGTCAATCCCATTCCCGGCCAGGAGAGCCGCAACAGTGACTATCTCCTGGAGAACGGCGCCGCCATCAAGATCAACAACCTCGGCACGCTCGCGTTTCGCCTTTCGCAACTGCTCGCAAAGCCGGACGACGTCTCCCGCCTCAAACAGAACGCCCGGCGAATCGCAAAGCCGCGAGCGGCGTTTGATGTCGCGAAAATCGCCCTGGGATTGGCTCGATGACGGACGCTGCGGTTGAACCTGTCCTCGGGCCGCGCGAGCACGTTGGCGTGCGCCTCTCGGTGATGATGTTCCTGCAGCATTCCGTGCGCGGCGTGTGGCTGCCGTATCTTGCAAGTTTTCTCATCGCGTCGCACGCGCAGGGCGGGCTCGGTTTCACCGGCGGACAGGCCGGCTGGATCATCGCCGTCAGCGCGATGGGCGCGGTCCTCGCGCCGCTCGTCGCCGGCCAGGTCGCCGATCGATACCTCAACGCCGAGAAAGCCCTTGCGATCCTCATCCTCATCACCGCCATAGCGAGCTTCGCTCTCTGGCAAACGACAACATTTTCCGCCTACTTAATCGTTTCAATCCTCTACTCGATCGCATACATGCCGACGCATTCGCTGAGCAACAGCCTTTCGTTCGCGCATCTCGATCACCCCGAGCGGCAGTTTCCAATCGTGCGCGCCTTCGGCTCGCTCGGCTGGATCATCTCATCGTCGCTCTTCACGCTGATCTGGCTCAGGACAAATTCGCCCGTGACGAACACCGCCCGCGTCGCCGACGCGCTCTTCGTTTCGGGCGTGATCGCACTTGCCTACGCGATCTATTGCCTCGTCGCTCTGCCCGCCACTCCTCCGAGACCAGACCACGCGCACCCGCTCGCATTCGCGCGGGCGTTCGTCCTGCTGAAGCATCGCGGGTTTCTCATCCTGATGCTCGCGGCGCTTCCGGTGTCGATGATTCACCAGGCGTACACGATGCGCATCAGTCCATACCTGCGCGACGAAGTGCACATGAAGCTCAGCTGGATTGGTCCCGCGATGGGAATCGGACAGTGGCTCGAGATCGGCTTTCTATTCATCCTGGGCGCGCTGATCCGCCGGCTCGGTTATCGCGGGGTGCTGCTCGTCGGCTGTCTCGCACAATTCATCCGCTTCACGATCTACGCGACGACGCACTCAATTCCGCTGATCGTGGTGGCGCTCGCGCTTCACGGCCTGTGCTACGCCGCGTTTTTCGCCGCCGGGTTCGTTTACGTTGAGCGCGTCGCACCGGTCGACATTCGTCACTCCGCCCAAACCGTCTTCGGCATCGTGATCCTCGGCCTCGGCCCGGTAGCGGCGGGGTTGTTCAACCAGTATTTCGATCGGTTTGCGACACCCACCGGCGCCCAGCAGTATCACCAATTCTGGCTGGCCCAGGCCGCTGTCGGCCTGACCGCGGCGATTCTGATCTGGATCGCATTCCCGAAAAAATTCGATGATGAACCGCCAAGACTCCAAGACGCCAAGGAATTCGAGGTTGGAGAATAGAAGATGGAGGATGGCGCACAGTTCTACGCTCCATCCTCCACTCTCTATTCTCCTCCTCCTTGGCGTCCTGGCGTCTTGGCGGTTTAATCAATCCGATGGAAGACTATCGCGCTCGCTTCAAATCCTGCGGACAGAACGTCCGGATCGATGACAACGTTTACATCGAGCATCCGGAAGTGATGGAAGTCGGCGACAACGTCGACTTTCGTCGCGGGTTTTACATGCAGGACGCCGCCGTTGTGTGCAAGATCGGATCGAACGTTACCTTCTATCCGAATTGCTTCATCCAGGGCCGCGCGGGGCGATTCATCATCGAAGACAATGTCGATTTCTTCCCCGGCCAATACATCTCGCTCGGTGACGCGAAAAGCTTTGTCGAGATCGGCCACCACACGCACTTCGCGCCGAACTGCATCTTGTATGGCTGGGGGGGACTGAAGATCGGCCCGTACTGCAACATCGCCGCCCACACCGTCTTCGCGACGGTGGGGCACGACCCGGTCATTCGCGGCGACAAGCCGATGTGCCTGGTCCCCGCGTGCAGCGGACCGATCACGCTCGTTGAGGACGTGTGGACGTGCGCGAACGTGACGATTACCGCCAACACGAAGATCGCCAAAGGCTGCATCATCGGCGCGAACGCCGTCGTGACGAAAGACACGGAGCCGTATGGGTTGTATGTCGGTGTTCCCGCGCGACGGCTCCGCGATCGGCAGCACTCAGACGAAGTGAAGTAACCTGCATCCGCGTTTAGCCGCGAGCTTGCTCGCGCTGTTTCTCCACGACGAAAACCCGCGAGCAGGCTCGCGGCTAAACAGAGAGCCAACTGCCCCCGGCGGGAATCGAACCCGCACGACCTTGCGGTCATCGGATTTTAAGTCCGAAGCGTCTGCCGTTCCGCCACGGGGGCTCGTGCGGGCATCTTGACCCGCAATCGTAGCAGCGTCAAACGATTGTCGCCGGCGTCGTCGCACTTCCGATTCTTCTCAGCACATCGTCAATGAGGCGGCCGTTCTGTGTGATCGCACGATATTCAACCAGCGCCACCAGCAGGTTGATGAGAAGCGCAGCGATCGCGATCGCGTGATGCGTGATTGGAGCGATTCGATAGCTGAAGGTGATCGCACCACTCACAGCGGCCATAAACGTCGCCACCATCGCGATCAGAGCGGCCGGGAATGCCTGCTTCTTGAACGATCGCGTCGGATCCGCGAGCGCGGGATCGAGTTGCTTCACCGAGATCGCATGCTGCAACCACTTCGCGGTGGCGATGAAGTACGTGAAGACGATGCAGTGCGTCGCACAACACGTGAGTGTCGCGAGCACGCCGGCGAGCTGGTGGTACGGGCCGAGATCGTGGCCTGCATGGACCGCGTACCCTAACGCGCAGGTCGCGGCGAGGGCGATGAGGTTCACGAGCGTAATACCGATGAAAAGCGGGATCATTTGTTTTCTCGTAGCACGGGCTACCAGCCCGGGCAGTCGCCACGCGAAGCGGGCACAGGCAAGTTGCCCGTGCTACGAAGACAGAAGGCGCGCCAGTTTGAGATCGAGCGGCGTTGTGATCTTCAAGTTCTGTTCTTCGCCGTGCACGAGCCACACTTCCTGTCCCGCGAGCTCGAGTACCTGCATGTCGTCCGTCACCTGCTCGAGCGGAATCGGGCAGCGTTCGAATGCGTCGAGCAACGCCGCCCGCCGCGCGATCTGCGGCGTTTGCATCGACCAGAGTTCGTGCCGCGGAATTGTTCGCTGCACGCGCGCGGGAAGCGGGCCGGTCGCTTGTTTGATCGTGAGATGAACGGGCATTGCGGGTACGGCGGCGCCGTGTTCGATCGCGGCCTCCAATGTTCGGTCAATCAGCTGTTGCGAGATGAGCGGACGGGCCGCGTCGTGGACGGCGATCCACTCGATCGAGACATCCACGGCGCTAAGGGCATTCAACACTGTTTGCGCGCGACAGTTTCCACCAGTGCATTGGGCGATGCGAGCATCGATGCCGCCCGGCGCTTCGCTTTGGGCGGCCGTGGATGTTGCGAGGACGATTTGGGCGACATCCTTTCGATGTGTGAATGCGTCGAGCGATCTTTGAAGAACAGTGCGACCGTTAAGTTGCTCTTGCAGCTTATCACGACCGAATCTTGCGGATTGACCGGCGGCGGGAAGGATGACGGCGAAGCGCGGGGTCATGCGGTCTTTACGAAGAAGCACGCGATTCGTCGCGGCGTTGTTGCGGCGCGGGCGCGCGACGCCCGCCGCCGTTTTCGTTGTTGCTCAGTCGGCCGAAGATCATCCGGCCGGCGCTCGTCTGCCGCGTGTTCGTGACGAGAAACTCGATCTCTTCGTTGAGATGCCCGCGACCCTGTTCGACGACCACCATCGTGCCGTCGTCGAGGAAGCCGACGCCCTGGTCGGGTTGATCGCCGGGCTTGAGCAGTCGCACGATCATCTTCTCGCCCGGCAGCACGTTCGGCCGCATCGCATTGGCGAGGTCGTTGATGTTGATGACATCGACACCCCGGAGCTGCGCGACTTTATTCAGGTTGAAATCATTTGTCAGCACGCGCGCGCTCATGCTGATGGCCAGTTGCAGCAGCTTTTCGTCGACGTCACTGATGTTGCTGTCATCCTGAGCGGATGAATCGTATTGGATAATGTCGGTGCGGCCGTTCTCCTTCATCTTCTGAAGCATGTCGAGCCCGCGCCGGCCGCGCGCGCGCTTCAATTTGTCGGGACTGTCGGCGATCGCCTGCAATTCGAGCAGAACAAATCGCGGGACGACGAGCTGCGTTTCGAGAATCCCCGTCGCGGCGATGTCGCTGATTCGCCCGTCGATCAGCACGCTCGTATCGAGCAAAATCGGCCGAGCGCCTTTGGTTTTTTTCGCGAATTCGACGTATGGAATGATGAACCGGAAATCGTCCTTGGTCTGCAGGATAAAGCTGATCGCAAAGAACGAGCAGATGCAGCCGACCATCACGTTCATGAATCGCACCGCGTCGTCGCGCGGGATGTTCATGTATTTCGCGAGCCACTGATCTGCTGCGAACGCGACCACGAAGCTCAGCGCATACGCTGCGACCAGACCGACGATGATTCCAAGAAAAGTGCCCGAAAAAATCACCACTTTTCGCCGCGGCGCGAGGATGTCGATGCAAACGATCAGCACCGCCAGCGAGATCGTGATCGGCCAGGTGGTGAAGGGATTGAGGCCCAGCGAGATGCCGAAGTAGCCGACCGCCGCCATCAACAGCACGAACAGTGCTCGGAGAATATGAAGAATCATGGAATCTCCCGATGGACGTGCGCCGCCCGCGCAATTCTATCGCCTCGGGGCGATATCTCAATCGAAGAGCGGCTCATTTCTTCAGGAGAAAATAGAGCACGAATGCGCTGAGAATGATCCGATAAATCCCGAACGGAATGAAGGTGTAGCGGCGAATGTAGTGCATGAACGACGCGATCACGAGCCATGCGACGAGATACGACACAAGCGTGCCGGCGGTCAATAACAGTATGTTCTGCAGCGTGAGCACCTCGCGATGATGCATGACGAGCTTGAGCAATGAATATCCGCACGCGGCGAACATCGCGGGGATCGCAAGGAAAAAGCTGAACTCGGCCGCGGCCTTGCGCGAGAGGCCGACGAGCATTCCGCCCATGATCGTGGCCGCCGAGCGCGATGTGCCCGGAAACACCGCTGCAAGAACCTGCGCGCAGCCGATGATGATCGCTTGCCGAAGCGTAATGTCTTCGATCTTGTCCGTTTCGGAGCCGGCGGTCACCATCTCGATGACAATCATGATGACCCCGCCGATGCCGAGCGTCGCCGCGATGACGCCTGCATTCTCGAGATGCGCCGCCACGACCTTCTGCGCGAGATAACCAATCACGAGCACGGGGATTGTTCCGATAATGATCGCGGGAATTGGCCCCGGCCGAATCTCGCCACTGGCGGGCGCGCTCACCGCGATGGTTGATTTGATTCCCGCAGCCGCGGAGATCTCCAGCGGCGTCGATGCGACGACGCGCCTTCCCGGCATCAGCATCGAGAGCAGTTTTTCGCGGAAGAAAACGATCACCGCGAAGATCGCGCCGATCTGGATGAAGATCGTGAAGGCGTACCAGAACGAGGTGTCGTCCTTCAGCGAAATGCCCATCCAGTGCTCGAACAGCACCAGATGGCCGGTCGAGCTGATGGGCAAAAACTCCGTGATGCCTTCGACGATTCCGAGCACGATGGCCCGCAAGAGATCGAGCAAAGCGGATCCTCCGCTGTGTTATGTGACCGATTGCGGTCCCCGGTAGAGCGCGACGGCTTTTTGAATGTACTGGAATCCGCTGATGACGGTGATGATGATCGTTCCCCAGATGCAGAAGTCGCGGAAGTAACGCGCGCCGCGCTCGTAGCCGTGCGAAAAGAGATCGTTGTAGAAGTTGACGTAGACGAGAATGACGAGAATCGTGCCGGACTGAAAACCCATCTTCAGCTTGCCGCTCATGGCGGCGCCGAAGCTGTGGCCGGACGCTTCGCTCGATCCACGGAGGCTCGTCACGAGCAGCTCGCGCGCGAGCATGATGACGACCATCGCCGGCACCACGCCAGTGATCGGGTGGCCGACCATGTGCGGATCGCCGACGTTCGCGACCGTGCCGGGCATGATGAAATTCTTGCCGGCAAAGAAGATGAACGCGCCCAGCACGAGCACCTTATCGACCAGCGGATCCACCACGCGGCCGAAGGCGCCTTCGACCTTCCACCGCCGGGCCAGATAGCCATCGAGAAAGTCCGTCACCAGCGCTACGACATACACGACGAAGGCGCTCGCGAGCAGGAATGGATCGCCACGGCCCTCGTACTGGTACCAGGAAAGCAGGACAAAAAAGACGACGGCGAGCACCATTCGCCCGCCGGTCAGGATGTTGGGAACGTGGCTGAACATACGACAGGCGGGGATTGTAAGCATGGCCGCGCTGTGGTCCAATGGTCAGTGCAAACACGTCTGCCGGTCGTCCGTCCAGCACGGGAGTCACCATGTCGCAAGCCGCTCTCCCCGTTCAAGCCATTGAGTATTACGAGTCGCGATCGCATCCCTGGTCGCGCGCGGTTCGGGCGATCCTGATCTTCGGCATCGTCCTCGGCTTCATCTCGCTCGCGACCGACTACCACACGCGGTTCTACAACGTGTCGATCTTCTTCGTGTTCGGCGAGCGCGATTCGGCGGCGATGTTCACACTTTGCGTCGCGATCAGTTCGGTCCTGGCGTTCCTGCTGCTGAGCTGCTCGATCGCCGCGTTGCGATTTCGAATGTGGGCGCTGCGGGGGTTGGTGCTGTGGTCGTGGCTTCGATTGCTGCTCGGCGCCGCAGGAATCATCCTCGCGATCTCCACCGGCACCCACGCCGGCGGAGACTCCAGCCTCGAACGCTTCGCCTATGCGATGCTGAAGCTGCTCCCCCAAATCGGCGCCGAGATGCGCGTGCTCATCCTTCCGGTGCTGATGCTGATTCTCTTCCGCACGCAGCAGGTCCGCGAATTGTTCGAAGCGAATCAGGTGGAGTGAACCGGCGCCCGTCGCATTTTGCAGGGTCCGCTTCAGCGGACCGGTTATTTCCTTTTCGAGCGGACCCTGCAAGTACAACGAAAGACGGCGTTTCGCCGCAAAAATCGCGCAACGGGCGAAAGAGAAAAAATCGACGATTCAAAAAAATCATCTCCTGCCGCCGCCGAAAGTTACGTGTTTCGCGCTGCGCGAATCGAGGCCAAATCGCGCAACACCGCCAGAGAATGCAGGGAAGATCATCGTGATCTTCCCGTGTGGCGCGCAACGTGGCGCAACAGGGCGCAACAGAATAATTTTTCGCCCGAAAGGAGCTTAGACGGGTAAAGGACTTATGGCAGGCGTTCAGCGAGTTGTTGCGCGGTGGGGGAAGCTTAAGCGCGAAGGACTTTGAGCCCACGCGAGCGTTTCTTCGGGATTTCGGCGACGAGGTCGTAGGCTTGGTAATCGGTGACCTTCGCGTTCACGAGTTGGCCGGGGTGAAGCTCTTCGCCGGAAAGGAAGACGACGGAATCGATATCCGGCGCCTGTGATTGCGTCCGGCCGACGTAGCCATCTTCATCGTCACGACCGGCGGGGCGGTCGATCAGGACGTCGATTGATTTCCCGACCATGGATTTGGCCTTGGCAAACGCGACTTCCTGCTGGGCGAACATCAGCTCTTCGACGCGCTGTTGTTTCACGTCGTCGGGGATCTGATCCGCGAGCTTTGCCATCGGCGTGCCGGGCTCGGGGCTGTAGGGAAAGACGCCCATCATGTCGAAGCCAAAGTCCCTCACGAACTGCACGAGCTCGTTGTGCTGAGCATCCGTTTCGCCGGGCGTGCCGGCGATGAAGGTTGTGCGGATCGCGATGCCGGGCACCCACTCGCGAAGCTTGGTCAGCAGCGTTTCGATCTCTTTACGCGTCACGCGGCGGCGCATCGTGGTCAGGATCTGATCGCTGATGTGCTGCAGCGGCATGTCGATGTATTTCACGACGCGATCGGAGTCCGCGATCGTTTTGATCATCTCGTCGGTGAAGCACGACGGATATGCGTACATCAGCCGCAGCCAGTGGACGTCTTTGAGCTCTTTGTTCAGCGTGCGAAGGAGGCCCGAGAGTCCGGCAGCGTAGCCAATGTCCGTCCCGTAGCTCGTGGTGTCCTGGCCGATCAGGTTGAGCTCGACGGCACCGTCCGCGGCGAGTTCTTTCGCTTCGGCGAGGATCTGCTCCATCGGCTTCGACCGCATCAGCCCGCGAATAGACGGGATCGTGCAGAACGTGCAGCCCTGGTTACATCCTTCGCTCATGCGGAGGTACGCGTAATGGCGGGGCGTCAGACGCAGTCGAGCGCGATCGTCTTCAAAGACGGGAAGACGGTTCGTCTTGGTTTCTTTGAATCCACTGACCACTGACAACTGAGAACTGGCAACTAATTCCTTGGAAAGATCGTGGTACTTGCCCAGAAAGTGCCCGTGATCCTGCCGCGGGTTTTGTTTCCCGCGCACGGCTTCGACGATGTGCTCGCGGTCGAACACGCCGACGAGTCGATCGACTTCCGGCACGTCGTTCAGCAGTTTCGTTTTGTGTCGCTGTACGAGGCACCCGGCGACGACCACACGCTGGCAGTGGCCGGACTTCTTCATCTCGATCGCCCGGCGGATCTCGTCGAGCGATTCGGTCTTCGACGCCTCAAGAAATCCGCACGTGTTGATCACGATGGCGTCGGCTTCATCCGCATTCGGCGTGATCGCGAGGCCATCCTGCGCGAGCAGGCCGAGCATGCGCTCACTGTCGACGAGGTTCTTGGGGCAGCCGAGGCTGACAAAGGCGACGGAGCGGATTGGCTTGGGATTCTTCGCCATTGAAAGTTCGCAACTCTAGCGGGCTCGAATGATTAGGCAACTACGCTTGCGACGTGGCAAAAGATCGTCCGATAACGCGCAGTTCGTGTGCACGCGCGCCACTCCATTCCACATCGAGATTTTGCTAAAAACCTGACAATCCAGCGCATATGTGGGTTTTTCTTAAGTGACGCAGCCTGTTGGAATTACCGCCGAAATTTGAAGTTGAAGTTAGGAACTGATAAGATGTCTGACCTATGGCCATTCGCGCGAAAGTAAGGCGTACGACTCCTCGGCGACGGACCGTCGCCGTGAGTTCGAAATCGGTTCGTCACACCTCCTCCCGTGCGACGAGTCACTCGAAAAATGGCCACACGAATGGGCATGCCACCAAAGCCCATCATCACGTGGTCGAGCACCACAAACCGGCCCATCCCACGGGCGCGAATACCTATTCGAAGGCGCTTCGGTTCCTCATGTCGCTGAGCGATTTTGAGCGGCTCCGAATCGTTCGTTACAACAGCCAGAATTTCGACTTGGATCGCATGCGGACCCTGCTGAGGAAGCTTGGGAACCCGCAGGATCAGTTCCGCTCGGTGCACATCGCCGGGACCAAGGGCAAGGGCAGCACGTCCGCCATGGTGGCCTCGATGCTGCAAGCCAGCGGATACAAAGTCGGCCTCTACACGAGTCCGCACCTGGTCGACATTCGTGAGCGCATCACGATTAACGGCGAGATGATCTCGCAGGCTGACTTCGGCCGCCTGATTCGTCTCGTCGAGCCGATCATTCAGCGCAGCAAGCCGGTGCCGACATACTTCGATGTGCTGACGGCCATTGCCTTTAAGTACTTTGCTGAACAGGGGATCGATATCGCCGTGGTCGAAACAGGCCTGGGCGGACGCCTGGACAGCACCAACGTCATCAAGCCCGAAGTGACCGCGATCACGTCGATCTCGAAAGATCACATGGCGCAGCTTGGCAACACGTTGCCGAAGATTGCGGAAGAGAAGGCCGGCATCTTCAAGCATGGCGTTCCGGCCGTCACCGTGATTCAGGATCCGGATGTCGAAGCCGTCCTGAAGCGCGTCGCCGAAAAGGTCGGCGCGCCGTTCGATGTGACCGGCAAGTCGATCGAGTTCAGCTATCGGTTCGAGTCGAGCCGCATGCTCGGCCCGCACAACCGCATCTGCCTCACCACGCCCAACAGCAAGTTTGAGCACCTGGCCGTTCCGCTCATGGGCGAGCACCAGGCGATCAACTGCGGGCTGGCGCTGAGTATTATCGATCGGCTCAAGACGCGCGGCATCGCGATCAACGATTCGCGCGCGATGGAAGGGCTGTCCAAGACGCAGATCATCGGCCGGATGGAGATGATCCATCAGACCCCGCGCGTGATTGTCGACGGCGCGCACAACGCCGCCAGCCTTGATGCGGCGATGAAGGCGATCGGCCAGCACATCCCGTACGACAGCATGGTGGTGATCTTCGGCTGTTGTGCCGACAAAGACGTCGCCGGCATGCTCGACCGCATCACCAGCGGCGCCGACAAGGTCATCTTTACGAAGGTGAACAACGTTCGGACGGCCGACCCCGAAGAACTCGCCGCCCGATACGTCGAGCAATACGGAAAAATGGCGCAGGTCGCCCCGACACTCGAAGCAGCCCTGGCAATCGCCAAGCGCGCGGTTACCAAGGAAGACCTGATCTGCATCACCGGCAGCTTCTATCTCGTCGGTGAAGCGAAGAAGCTGTTCGTCGCAAAGCCGAATTTGCTGCAACCATAATGAACAACGAGTGACTTTCACGAAGCCCAGTCCCGGCGCGCCGGGACTGGGCTTTTTCATTGATGCCCCGAAGTAACTACTCGCACCGACTGATCGAGTACCCGGACCTGATTTTCCCCGACGATCAGGCATTCAAACACCGCGCGCACTGGCGCGACTTCTTCTCCTCGCGCATTGGCCCGAGCTTCAAGGATCAACTCATCTTCGAGATCGGCTGCAACGACGCGACGTTCCTCACCACGATCGCACAGAAGAATCCGACCACCGCCTTCATCGGCCTCGACTGGAAAGTCAAAGCGATCTACGACGCCGCCCCCCGCGTCGCGGACATGAAGCTGACCAACGTCGTGTTGCTACGAGCCCGCGCTCAGGACATCGCGAAGATCTTCGGCGCGGGCGAGCTCGACGAAATCTGGATCTTCCACCCCGACCCCTGCGACCGGGAAGTCGAGCTGCAAAATCGCCTCATTGCCGAGCCGTTTCTTCTAGCGGCCCACGAGACGCTGAAGCCGAATGGCTCGGTTCATCTCAAAACCGATCATGCTGGCTATTACCACTCGGTCGTTGGCGTGCTCTCGATGGATTTGCTCGCGCAGCGATTTGATTTGACGATCGCATCTTCAAACTACTGGCACGATCCGACTGCGATTTTGCCGACGGCCCACCGTTACTTCGCGAATGAAACAACAGCGTTCGAACGCCGGTTCATGAAAAAACGGCAGCCGATTTATTATGTTGAGCTGCGCACGAAGCCGTAGCGAGAAAGCCTCACAATTCATCACCAAATTCGTCGGAATCGTCCGCGGGGCGAATCTCTGCGGCGACCAGCCGGTTCCATTCCGCCAGCGCGGACGCATCCGCGTCGGCGGCAACGAGGCGCTCGAGAACGGCACCGCTCTGTCTCTTCAGATCCGGGTAGGCCAGCAGCAGCATGGTCAGATCGCGCCAGTCTGTTCCGCTCTTGGGTTGGCCTCGACGAGCAGCGTATGACAAAACTTTCTGAGCGATCAGATCTTCCGGAGCGGGAACTCGAACCTCTGCAATGATGCGCGTCGGCGGAAAACTGCTCACCTGCCGCACATCTGCCAAGTGGCGGTTCCTCGGCTCGCGTAGTTGGTAAATCCTGAAACCCTGCCCCTTGGCCACTTCACGCGTGCGAACGGCAATGGTGAATGTCTTCGCCAGGTGCGCTCGCAATTCCTCCGCCAGCTCGCGCGCCCGCGTCGAGAGAATGTCCACGTCCTGGGTCATGCGCGATTCGTCAACATACGCATTGACCGCCTGCGCGCCGAAGAGGACCGCATCATCACGATTGCGCAGGAAATCAAGGATCGCGTCGTGAACCCTGGCCAGCGGGAGCGGCTCGCCCATCGCAAATTCCCTCATTGTCAGTGATCCATCGCCAAACATAGCTGGCAGTATATCAGCCGGCGTTGAACGCATGGCGGAAAAACGCCTGATCTTCCGCTAAGATCAGAGGATCTATGGCCTCTCTCAGTTACCGCACCGCAGGCGAATCGCATGGCAAGGCTTTGATCGCGCTGGTCGAAGGGATGCCCGCGGGTGTGCCGGTGGATAAGGATTTCATCGATAACGAATTGAAGCGTCGGCAGGGCGGTTACGGCCGCGGCGGAAGGCAGAAGATCGAGACCGATCGCGTCGAGTTCTTAAGCGGCGTTCGGTTGAACAAAACAATTGCCTCGCCGATCACGATGCTCATCCCGAACAAGGATTCGCGGCTCGATGATCTGACCGCGACGCCTCCGCTGCATCGCCCCCGGCCGGGACATGCGGATCTCGCGGGTTCAGTCAAATGGTTGACGACCGATTGCCGCGAAACGCTCGAGCGCGCCAGTGCGCGCGAGACCGCGGCGCGCGTCGCGGCGGGGGCGCTGGCGCGATGCCTGCTCAAAGAGTTTGGGATAGAAGTTTTCGGGTTTGTGCGAGCCGTCGGACCAAATTGGGCCGGCGTGGAAGTCACCGAGGAGAATTGGAAGTCGTTGGTCCCAATCCGCGATGCGAGCGATCTATACACGCCCGATACGACATCAGATGAACGCGCGATGCGCGAATTCATTACGCAGCAGAAGATGGCCAAGGACACCGCCGGCGGAATTGTCGAGACGCACGTTTTCGGCTGTCCGATCGGACTCGGCTCTTGCATGACGTGGGACGGCCGGCTCGATTCGCGTATCGCCGCCGCGGTCGTGGGCATCCAGGCGTTCAAAGGCGTGGAGATCGGCCTCGGCTTCGAAGCCTCGCGCCGTCCCGGCTCGCAGGTGCATGACGAGATCGGTTTTGATGAGTCGCAGAAGGACTTGCCGTCGCTCGGTTTCACGCGCGGCACGAACAACGCCGGCGGACTCGAAGGCGGGATGACCAACGGCAAACCCGTCGTCGTGCGCGGCGCGATGAAACCGATCAGCACGCTGGGCAAACCGCTCCGCAGCATCGACCTCAACACCAAGCAGTCGAGCGAGGCGGGTTGGGAACGCAGCGACATCAGCGCCATCAGCGCTGCCGGCGTCGTGATGGAAAACGTCATCGCCTTCGAAATCGCGAGAGCGTTCTTAGAGAAGTTCGGCGGCGACTCGCTCAAAGAGATCAAGGCGAACTACGACAACTACCTCGCCGCCGCGAGTAAGCTGCCGCTATAAGCGATGCCTACGATTCCTAATATCCCGGGACCGTACCGGCTGTTCTTTTATAGCTTCGATTGTAACGAGCCCATGCATGTGCATGTCGAACGCGATCGCAGCACGTGCAAGTTTTGGCTTGAACCAGTTTCGCTTGCGCGGAATGATGGATTCAGTGCGAAGGAACTCAATCAAATTCGGAAACTGATAGTGGAGCGCCTCGCACAGATGATCGAGGTATGGCATGAGCACTGTGGATGAACCGCGAATCGTGACGCTGAAGGTAACCGACGAAGCGATCGTCGCTGTGCTATCCGACGGACGTGAGATCAGCGTCCCGCTCGCTTGGTCATGGAGGCTGTCGGAAGCAACGCCGGAGCAACGCAACAACTTCCGGCTCATCGGAAGTGGACAAGGTGCACATTGGCCAGACATTGACGAAGACATCAGCGTTAGTGGTATGTTGCACGGCACGCCGGCCCGACCTCGTCCGACCTTGACGGCACCTCGTTAGTGGAACCTTTCGCTACAATCTGCGTCTGACGAAGTGAACGCTGGCTTCACCATGCGCCTGGCGATTCTCATCACGATTGCTGTCGGCTTCTCGCTCGGCGCGGGGCCAGCGACGTCGGTTGTGCCATCGACCGCGCCGGTTGTTGTCACGCTTTACGATTCCAATCCGGATCATCTATGGAATCGCCTTCACCGCACGCTGCTTGTGCGGACGGCGGCGAGTGGGCAGGAATTCGGTGACGACACGATCGATCCCCTGCTGTGGACGAACAGCCAGCACCTGCTCGAAGAGCCGTCACACACCAAGGCAATCGCGATTCTTGATGAATTCCCCTCAGCGCATGGCGAGCTGGTGATCGCGGATCCACTTAAGCGGGCGGTGCTTCAGCGCGACTTGTGGGCGGTCTTCGACTGGAGCGCGCACGGCGGCGGATATGCGGAACCCGATCAGGTTGAACCACAACGACGAGCGCTTCAATCACGTCTGGCGGAAATCATCCGCCGGATTGCGCTGAGCAAGGATGAGATCGCCGCGTTGCCGGACACCTACGCGGGCGCGATTAAGGCTCAGCGCTTCCCGAACGCGTTTGATCCCGATCACCCTGCAACTGCATATCTCCCCGCGGATCTGTTCGACCCGAAGGGCCCGTGGATCAACCTCGCGACACCCGGCGAGGGCATCGTCGCGCCAGTTCACACGCGCGACTTCGATGCGCGATCGGTCTTCGAGGTGTTTCTGCGGCTTCCAGGGGGTCGAAAGGCGGGAATCGATTACTTGAGCTCGCTCAACGACGTTCAGCCGAAGATTCTTCCCGCCACCGCTCCCGCGACCTCGCGCGAAGCGCCGCTGAAGTACACACCCGACCTGATGCTCAACCCGAAGATTCCGCAGTTCCCGGCGGGCACGCAGCTGGCGCTGGTTCGCCGCGCGCTCCTCGTCGATCGCGACGGCGAACTTCGCCCGACGCACCTGATCGAATCCATGCAACTTCGCTTCTACCGCGAGATCGCCGATGCCGAGCACCGGACCGATCCGAAAGAGCAAGCGTTCTTCGAGTTTCGCTTCTCACGGCGGGCGTTGCTCACCGATCCCTCGAGTGCGCTGCATGCGCTGACGAAGGATTCGAAAGACTTTGAATTCGTAAAGTTTGACACCATGGGAATCGATCCGTTGGAAGGAGACAAGGATCGAAACGCGCGCTACACGTCTTCCGCGATGGCGACCTGTGTCGGGTGTCATTCACAGGCGGGCGTGTACTCGTTCAACAGCTTCACGCGCCGATTCGGCCCCGTCACTTTCATGCCTGAACTGACCGACACAAGCCCGGGTTACCAGGAAACCGTCACCATGAACGAGAAGCGCCAGCGGTTTGACTGGGGCCTGCTTCAGGGAATCCTTCACGCGACGACGCAGCCTTCGCGATGACCGATCGGCCGGTATCATCTGGATGTGCCTGACGATTCCAACACGCGGCAGTCCGATCGCGCCTCCACGCAACAACTCGCGCGCCTTGTGCTCGGCGCATTCCTGCTGACATTTCTGATCTCGCGGATCCTTGTGCTGCTCATCATGAGCCGGCGGATCCCGGATTTCTTCCTGCACGTCGGGCAGACGCACGTTCACCACCTGAACTACGGCATCTTTCTGCTGAGCGGAATCGGTGCGTATCTGCTGTTCGCGCGACCGACGGGACGACGTTTGAATCTCTGCGCCGTGATCTACGCCATCGGCCTTGGACTCACGTTCGACGAATTCGGCATGTGGCTGCACCTCGGCGGCGGGTACTGGCAGCGCGCGAGCTACGATGCGGTCGTGATCATCGCGGCGCTGCTTGGCCTCGTCGTCGTCGCGCCGACCATCAAGAAGTTCCACGCCAAGCACTGGCTGCTGGGCGTGCTGCTGCTTTTGCTGATCGCCTGGTTCCTGTGGCTTGTGAACGATGCGATCATCCATTTCGATAAGCGGCTTGGGCCGAAGCTTCAACAACTTGAGAACCAGGGGCCGGCGTGATCTCGCATATTTTCATCGATGACGGAGTGCCGGCAAAGCGAGGTGTGCGGATCACCCGCGCGATGATCGTGCTGGCATTCGGACTGTTCTGGCTGGGCTTCGGCGGATACATGTCGCTTGACGCGTGGCGCAAGGGTGAATGGACGCAATCGACGTGCACGATCGTTCACTCCGACGTGACGGCCAACCTCGCGGAGGTGCACGAGAAGTTCGGTAGTTACACTTTGCGCAATCGCTTTCGTTACCGAGCCAATGCACAGGATCACGAAGCCTGGGACGAGGAGAAGTTCGAAGACGTGGCCGAGGCGGACCAGCTCGCGAAAGAACGCGCCGTGGGCTCTTCGCTGCCCTGCTGGATCAATAACGCGAATCCGGATCTCGCGAAGCTCGACCCGCAGCGGCCGTGGGCAGTCTATCTCTTCTTTGCCGGGACGATCGTGGCGAATGCATTGCTGGTTTATCTTTACGTGATTCCGCAGTGTCGCGCGACGGTTCGCAAACGCGCGACGTCACCCGAGCGCAAGGCGAAGCAACAGAGAGGCGTGATCCTTCTTCTGTTCCTCGGGATGAGCGCCTGGCTGACGTGGGGATTCATCGTTCCGCTGATCGACAGCCTCCGCGCCTCGACCTGGCCGAAAGTCCCGTGCACGATCGATTCCAGCACGCTCGCGAAGGACGAAGTGCATGGCGAAGTTTCTCTAACGCTCTATCGGCCCGACGTCCTTTATCGTTACACGATCAACGGCAAAAGTTATCGCAGCGACTGCTACTCTTTTACCGATTGCGCGACGCCGTTTCAGGGCTGGAAGCGTGCGGACGCGGATGAATTTCCGGAGCGCACGCAGGCGATCTGCCGGGTCGATCCGAACAACCCGCGGCATGCCGTTTTGAAGATCGTGCCCGGCCCGACCGTGCTCTTTGCGCTTTTCCCGGCCGGGATCATCGTGCTGTGCGGCTTCGCGCTGCTGAAAAAGCCGGAGGTGAAAACGCAATTCACTTCGACTGCGCCATCGCCACGAGGTCGTAGGTAGTGTTGCGCCACCGCACCTTGCCGGTACGGCACATGTGCAGCGAGAAGCCCAGGATTCCCAGCACGATCCCGCCCGAGACTGGAAACAGCGGGGCGTAGAAGACCGTGTTGTGACTCCATCGATAAATCTTCGCGAAGATCCACGTGAGAATGCCGTAGTGAACGACCGCCGCGATCAGCCAGCGGACTTCGTTGTACTTCACACACGCGAAAATGCCCCATGCGAGGGCGGCATAAACGGAGAGTCCATTGAGCAACATAACGAGCATCGCGGTGATGAGTCGCAGGGGCTTTCGCGATCCGCTGCCGGAATAAATGCGGCCCCAGCCGTGAAACATGGAAGCCATGCTCGAGTTCATGCGCGTCGAGGCGAGATGAGCGCCGGCGAAAAAGCGAACGGGATGCTTTTTCGACTTCAGCAATCGCGCGAGCTCAACATCTTCGCAGACGTCGGTGCGCACCGCTTCATGTCCGCCGATCGAATCGTATGCGCTGCGGCGCATGAGAATGAACTGCCCATTCGCGGTCGCGACCTCCGGCCGCTGGTCGTTGTTCGTCATCGAGATCGTGTAGATGATCGACCACGCCGCTGCGGCGACCGGCAACACGAGCCGTTCCAAAAATGAATAGCACTCCAGCGCCGTGAGCACCGTGAGCATGTCGTAATTCCGCGCGTGCGAGATCGACAACGCGGACGAAAGTGCGTTCGGCGCAACAATCACATCTGAATCGACAAAGAACAGCCACTCCGATGGCTTGCCCGCAGGATCGTTCGCGAGCTTCGTCCCTGACGCAAGCGCATGGCATTTGCCGAGCCAATTCGCCGGGAGATTCGTGACGTGCACCACGCGCATGTTCGGATGCTGCGCCGCGACTGCATCCATTTCCGCGCCAGTTTCGTCCGTGCTGCGGTCATCCACCGCGATGACGGAGAAGTTCGGATAATCCTGTTTCAGAACCGATTCGAGGCACACGCGAATTCGCGCGCCCTCGTCTTTCGCGGGGACGAGAATCGTCACGTGCGGAGGATTCTCGGGCAGTCCGCCGCGCCATTTCTCCAGGCGCGACATGCGCGAGCGACCGAGCAGCAGCAATGCGCTCAGTCCCGCGATGGCGAGCGGGCCGATCAAAAGATAAAGGTAAAAAAGAACGTGTGCGGTATTCAAAGGTCGCACACCATACCGTCACCGCTGTCGATTTGGAATTGTGCGGGAATCAGAGCGCGAGCGTGTGACCGGTGAGCTCGACGTACGCTTCGAGATAGCGATTTCGCGTCCCCTGCACGACATCCGCCGGAAGAGCCGGGGCCGGCGGGGTCTTGTCCCATGGCTGAGTTTCGAGCCAGTTGCGAACGAACTGTTTATCAAAACTTGGTTGATCGCGGCCCGGTTGATATTGATCCGCCGGCCAGAAGCGCGAGCTATCCGGTGTGAGAATTTCATCGACGAGGATGAGCTTGCCGTCCGGTAGCTGGCCGAACTCGAATTTCGTGTCCGCGATGATCACGCCACGTGTGGAGGCATAGTCCGCGGCGTTTTGATAAAGCCACAGCGTTCGCTCGCTCAGCTCCTGCGCCAGCGGCGCGCCGATCCGCTTCACCGTCTCCGCGAAGCTGATGTTGATGTCGTGGCCGGATTCTTCTTTCGTCGCGGGCGTGAAGATCGGCTCCGGCAGCTTGTCCGATTGCTTCAATCCGGCGGGCAGCATCACCCCGCAGACGCGCTGCGATTGCTGATATTCCTTCCACCCCGAGCCCGCGAGATACCCGCGCGCCACGCACTCAATCGGCACGACCTTCGCCTTCTTCACCAGCATCGATCGACCAGCGATCTGCTGCGCGAACGGCTTAAGCGACGACGGGTAGTCAGCGACTTCCGTCGCGATGAGGTGGTTTGGGATCTGCGGAAACTTTTCGAACCAGAAGAGGCTCAGCGCCGTGAGAATCTTTCCCTTGTCCGGGATGCCGTTGGGCATGATGCAATCAAACGCGCTGATACGATCGGTGGCGACGATGAGCAGCGTTTCACCAAGGTCGTACACGTCGCGAACCTTGCCGCGACGGACGGGAAAGGGCAGATCGGATTGCAGCATCGCCTCTTGCATCGTTGGACCACAGTAGAGTGTAAGAGACGAAACGCAACGGCCCAGGAGTTCGGGAATTTGAGCGCTCGCGCATCTCTGCTAAGATGCCGCCCGCGATGGCGGGGTAGGTCGTCGGGCGGAGTTTATGCCGATCACGTTTGAGATTTACAAAGACGGTGAGCGTGTCACGAGCTTCACGCCGATCTCCGCGGTCGCGATGGGGCCGGAGAGCGTTCCCATTCCCGGCGATATCAAATTTGTCGATGGGCTGCTTGTCCTCACGCGCACGGACGAGCACGCCGCGGGCGTGAGCCTGATGTGGGACCTCGGCCCGATGGGCGAGTATCACCTCGAAACGACGCGCCTCCCGCCGCGCGAGAAGCCATACAACCTGAATGTCGAGCTGGCGCGCTGCCGGCTGATGAAGATCGTCCAGAAACAGGAAGATTGGAATCTGTTCGATTTTCCGCGCGCAGAGAAATACACGACGCGTTTTCGCGAAGCGCAGGCGATGTTCGCCGATGCGCTCGGCCTGCTCGACACGCCGGGCGAAGCGGCAAAAGTCGCCGATCATGCCCTGGAAATCGCGCTCGACTTATCTGAAGAATTATCGAAATTCCACGCCGACCTGCTCATCAACCGCCGACGCTCCGCCAATGCCTTTGCGAAGCACATCTTCGGCTGCCGCGTCGATTCGACCGTGCAGAATCAGAAGTACAAAGACACGCTTGTTGAGAATTTCGACTACGCCGTCCTTCCGATGAGCTGGAAACAACTTCAGCCGGAAGAAGACACCTTCATCACCGAGCCGACGGACGAATGGGTCGAACTGCTCACGAAGAAGCGCGTGCCCATCGTCGCCGGCCCGCTCATCAACCTGAACGACGATGCCGTGCCGGACTGGATGTTCATCTGGGAACACGACTACGACACCCTTCGCGAGCTGGCATATGAATATGTGCAGAAGGTGGTGCAGCGATATCGCAAGGGCGTTTCGGTGTGGAACGTCGTTTCCGGATTGCACACCAACAGCAATTTCACGCTGAGCTTCGAGCAGATCATCGAGCTCACACGACTGCTCGTGTCGCAGGTGAAGGCGATCCTGCCCAACGCGCGCACGCTCGTGACGGTGACCCAACCATATGGCGAATATCACGCGAAGGGCGCGACGAGCGTTCCGCCGATGCTTTACGCGGAAATGGTTGCGCAAGCCGGCGTGAACTTTGAAGCGTTCGGATTGGAACTGGAGACGGGCGTGCCGACACCTGGCGGATACACGCGCGATCTATTTCAGGTGAGCAGCATGCTCGATCGGTTCTCGACGATCGGCCGGCCGGTGTTTTTGACATCGGTGAGCGCACCGGATCGGGCTACACCGGATCCCGCGGATAAGTCCGAAGGTCACCTCGACCCCTCGCAGGCGGGGCGATGGCATCGCCCGTGGGATCCGCAGCTTCAGGCGGATTGGCTCGAGGCGGTTTATCGCATGGCGCTGAGCAAGCCGTATGTCGAGAGCATCGCGTGGGGAAATCTGTCGGACGACAACCCGACCATTCCCGGCGGAGGCGTGCTCGACGATCTGCTCAAGCCCAAGCCCGCGTTCAAAAAGCTCCAGGAACTTCGCGAACAGTTTCAGCGGAAAAAGACATGACCGAAAGCGGGGGAACTAAACAGTCCGCTCCGAACGGCCCGATCCCCCCGCCGTGGACGGCTTCGCAGCGAAGCGTCTTGGTCGGCCTCCTGCTCATCCTCGCGACATACATCACGATTCGTTATTTCCTCAACCGTCACTACGTCTCCGATCCGCAGCCGAACGTTCCCGCCAGGATGAATGAACTCGCCGACCGTATCGACCCCAACACCGCCGACGTCGCCACGCTCGCAGCGCTTCCTACGATCGGCGAAAAGCGCGCCAAAGACATGGTCGCCTATCGCGAGAAATGGCAGCGCGATCGCCGAAAAGGCCTCCCGTTCGAACGCCTGGAGGACATGCTAAAGATTCAAGGCATCGGCGCCGCGACGATCGCGCAATTGAAACCGTATCTCATATTCCACACGTCACCTTCGTCAAGCACGCGCCCATAGAGTTTTTGTTGGCCGATTGTACTGCAATCGATAGGCTAATGTTATGAACACGGCGGAGTCTAAGAAGCGATATACGCCCGAAGAGTATTTGAAGCTTGAAGAAGCATCGCTCGATAAGCATGAGTATTTCCGAGGCGAGATCTTCGCGATGGCGGGCGCGTCGGAGAATCATAGTTTGATTAATTCCAACCTGGTGCGAGCGTTGGGTAATGCGCTCATCGGCAAGCCGTGTCGTGTCTATGACAGCAACCTTCGCATTCATATTCCGGCCACCAGCCTGTTTACATATCCAGACGTCAGTGTGATCTGTGGCCCTACACAAGTCGGTACGAGCGATCCATCGCGAGGCAGCATTCTGAATCCGAAGCTGATCGTTGAGATTCTCTCACCTTCGACCGAGGCCTACGATCGCGGCGCGAAGTTCGAAAATTACCTCAGCATTGAATCCCTTCGTGAGTACGTCTTGATTTCACAGAATGCGCCACGGATCGAAACCTTCCATCTGTTAGACGACGGCACATGGGTTTTTTCTTATGAGAATGGAATGCAGTCGAACATCCCGCTCAAGTCACTCGAAATCACGCTCTCGTTGGCCGAAGTTTACCGTGATGTGAATTTCATTCCCTTCGAACGTGAAGCTTCATCGCTTTAGTCTGTCCCTGCCTATGATTATTGCTACGCTGGAGCTAATCGATGGGCAAATTCGAAGTCGTCAGTCCGTTCGAACCACAAGGCGATCAGCCGCAGGCGATCGATAAGCTCGCGCGCGGTGTGATGGAGGGGCGGAAGTTTCAAACGCTGATGGGCGTTACGGGATCGGGCAAGACGTTTTCGATGGCGCATACGATCGCGCGCGTAAATCGGCCGACGCTTGTGATCAGCCACAACAAGACGCTGGCGGCGCAGCTCTACGAAGAATTTAAGGAACTGTTTCCCAACAACGCCGTCGGCTACTTCGTCAGTTATTACGACTACTATCAGCCGGAAGCGTACATCCCGCAGCGCGACATCTACATCGAGAAAGACGCCTCGCGAAATGATGACTTGGATCGGTTGCGACTCGCGGCGACGAGTAATCTGGTGAGTCGCAATGATGTGCTGCTCGTCGCTTCGGTAAGCTGCATCTTCGGCCTCGGTTCACCGGAACAGTATCGCAAGAGCGTGCTGCCGATTCGCACCGGGGTCGAAACCGATCGCGATGAAATGCTGCGGAAGCTGATCGATCTGCAGTACAGCCGCAACGACATCGACTTCAAACGTGCGACATTTCGCGTACGCGGCGATGTGGTCGAGTTGCACCCTTCGTACGAAGAGTTCGCCTACCGCATCGAATTCTTCGGCGACGAGATCACGTCCATCCAGATGATCAATCCGTTGACGGGTGAGTTGCTGAAAGACGAAGACCAGATCTTCATCTATCCCGCAGTTCACTATGTCATGCCGGAAGATCGCCTGCATCAGGCGGTGCAGAACATCCGCGATGAGCTCGACATTCAAGTGATGAAGCTCCGCGGGCAGGGGAAGCTGCTCGAAGCGCAGCGGTTGCTCGCGCGGACGAAATACGATCTGGAGATGATGCTCGAGGTCGGCTATTGCTCCGGCATCGAGAACTACAGCCGCCATCTTGATGGTCGTCAGCCAGGTGAGAAGCCCTACACGCTGATCGACTATTTCCCGAAGGATTACCTGCTGATCATCGACGAATCGCACGTGACGCTTCCCCAGATCAAGGCGATGTTCAACGGCGATCAGCAACGCAAGCAGGTGCTCGTCGATCACGGCTTCCGTTTGCCAAGCGCGCTCGATAACCGCCCGCTGAAGTTCGAAGAGTTCGAGCAGATGTGGCACAACGTGCTGTTCGTGAGCGCGACGCCCGCGAAGTACGAACTAGAGAAGACGGGCGGCGAAGTTGTCGAGCAAGTGATTCGTCCGACGGGCCTGGTTGATCCGGAAATCATCGTGCAACCGGCGCAGGGTCAGGTGCCGCATCTGCTCGCAGAGATCAAGCAGCGCGCGGAGGCGGGCGAGCGCGTGCTCGTTACGACTTTGACGAAACGACTGGCCGAAGATTTAAGCGCTTACATCCAGGAAGCCGGTATTCGCGGGCGGTATCTGCATAGCGAGATTCAGACGCTGGAGCGCGTGGAGATTCTCACGGACCTTCGTAAAGGCGATTTCGACGTGCTTGTCGGGATCAATCTGCTGCGCGAAGGCTTGGATCTGCCGGAAGTGTCGATGGTCGCAATTCTCGATGCCGATAAGGCAGGATTCCTGCGAAGCGAGACGTCGCTCATTCAGACGATTGGCCGCGCCGCACGAAACGTCAACGCGAAGGTGATTCTTTACGCCGACACGGTCACGCCCGCGATGCAGAAGGCGATTGACGAAACGTCGCGCCGCCGTGAGATCCAGAGGAAGTACAACGCCGAGCACGGCATCACTCCGCAGACGGTGCAAAAGGCGATTCGTGCGTCGCTCGAATCGGAAGTGAAAGCGCGCAAGACCGCGCAGGAAGCGATTCACGCGAACGATTCGCAGTTCGATCAGACGGAGATCGTGCGGCTGCTCGAAGAGGAAATGTTGCAGGCGGCGCAGAATCTCGAGTTCGAGCGGGCGGCCCAACTGCGTGATAAGATCGCGGAGATCAAGGGCACGCCAACGATCGTAAGCCCGAATGGGCCGGTGAGCGATTCGGAATCGCGGCAGAAGATCTGGCAACCGAAGAATCCCGCGCGGCCGAAGCGTCGCATGGCCAAATGATGGATCGTTTGGAAAGGCCTTGATCGCATGACGGAGCAGGACGCGATCGAAGCAGCATGTCAGAGCGCGTCTCTTGCGCTGAGCCAGGGGCGGCTCGAGCAGGCGGAAGCGTTGTGCAACAAGATCCTCGAACTGTCACCCGATTGCGCGCCTGCCTATCACCTTCTCGCCAAACTCGCCTCGGCTGCGGAAGCATACGATGATGCTGTGGAGCTTCTGCAGTCCGCACGTGAGCTCGATCCAACCAACGCGAAATATCTTCTCGACTCGGCGCGCGCGCAGGTGGAGCTGAATCGGTTGAGCGAGGCGCTCGGGGACGTGGAAGGCGCACTTCGCCGTGCGAACGGCGACGCGCAGATTCATTACGAAGCTGGGGTGATCTATTCACAGGTGGGGGAGGAAGATCGTGCGGAGCGCGCGTTTGCCCGCGCGGTCGAATTGCGACCGAACTTTCCCAAGGCGCTGACCCTTCGGGGGCACGCGCTGCGCAAGGTGCGTGACTTCGATGGGGCAATCGCGGCATTTTCGCGGGCGATCGCGCTCGATCCGGAATTCACCGAAGCGCGCAATAATCTCGGATGCTTGCTGCAGGATGTGGGCCGGCTTGATTCGGCAATCGCGACGTTTGAAGAGGGGATTTCCCGCGATCCGCAGTGCGCGGCGCTGCAGAGCAATCGGCTTTACGCGATGCATTTCGATCCACGAACGACGCCGCAGTCGCTGCGCGATGCGCACGCGGAGTGGGAGCGGCAGGTGATTCTGCCGTCAATTCGGCAATTCACGGAGTGGCCGAACGATCGCTCGCCGGATCGGCCGCTGCGCATCGGTTACGTCTCGCCGGATTTTCGTGGGCATTGCCAGAGCATGTTCGTGCTGCCGCTGCTGCGGCATCACGATCGCGAGGCGTTTGAGGTTTTCTGCTACAGCGACGTGAGGAATGAAGATCAGGCGACGCGCGCGATGCGCGGATGTGTCGATCATTGGCGAGAAGTGTTTGGAAAGTCGGATGATGAACTGGCAGCGCAGATTCGCGAAGACCGGATCGATGTGCTGGTCGATCTGACGCTGCACATGGCGAGGAATCGGCTGACGATGTTTGCGCGGAAGCCTGCGCCGGTGCAGGTGAGCTATCTCGGATATCCTGGAACGACGGGACTGACGGCGATCGATTATCGGTTAACGGATCCGCATCTCGATCCCGCAGACGAGACTGATGAGCTTTACGCAGAGCGGTCGCATCGATTGCCACATACGTTCTGGTGTTTTGATCCCTTTGACGATACGCCGGTGAATGATTTGCCTGCGCTAAGAAATGGGTACATCACGTTCGGTTGCTTCAACAACTTTTGCAAAGTCTCGCCGACGACTCTGCGGATGTGGAAGCGCGTGATGGAGGCGATTCCAGCGTCGCGGCTGAAACTGCTCGCGCCGCTGGGAAGCGCGCGACGTTATGTGCTCAAGCATCTGCAGGTCGACCCATCGCGCGTTGAGTTCTGCGATTTCGCTCCGCGGGATCAATACCTGAGGCGATATCACGAGGTAGATCTTTGCCTCGACACATTTTCGTATAACGGGCACACGACGACGCTCGATGGACTGTGGATGGGCGTGCCGGTGGTGAGTCTTTGTGGGGCGCTGCCCGTCTCGCGCGCGGGGTTGAGCTTGTTGTCGAATGTGCAGCTGGCGGATCAGTTTGTCTCGAGGACCGAGGAGAAGTTTGTGGAACTCGCGAAGGCGCGTTGTGAGAACATTGCTGAATTGCAGGGGATTCGGTCGTCGCTCCGCGAGCGGATGCTGGCTTCGCCGCTGATGAATTACGAAGGGTATACCCGCGATATTGAATCGGCTTACCGAACATTCTGGCAGCGGTGGTGCGGCCGCTGAGCTATAATCTGTTGGTACGAAGTTCCAACGGGTGAGACGATGTTTCCTTTTCCGAGCAACGAAGAAATCAAAAACCTGATCCTGCTCGCGAAGCAGGAGGATCTTGGTCCGAAATCGGATGACGTGACGAGCCGGCTGCTCATCGACGACAACGCGACCTCCGTCGCAACGCTGGTGCAGAAGCAGGTCGGTGTGGTGTGCGCGCTGCCGATCGTGGAGATGGTTTGCCGCGCGTACGATGAGCGTCTGCGCGTCGAGCAGATTCCGGGCTTTCACATGGAGATCATCGAAGGGCGGTTCAACGACACGCAACGGTCGCCGCTCTTGCGCATTCGCGGGCCGTTGCGCTCGCTCTTGACGGCCGAGCGCGTGATTTTGAATTTCCTGCAGCATCTCTCGGGCGTGGCGACGCAGACGCATCGGTATGTTCGGCGCGTCGAAGGGACGGCCGCGAAGGTTTACGACACACGCAAGACGATGCCGGGGTTCCGCTTGCTCGACAAATACGCGGTTCGCTGCGGCGGGGGGATGAACCATCGCATTGGTTTGTACGATGGTCTGCTGATCAAAGACAACCATCTCGCCGCGGTTCCGGTCAAGGAACTGACGAGCTTTCTTTCGCCGATCGTTTCGAAGAGCCGCGCGGAAGACGTCTCGCGGTTGATCGAGGTTGAAGTCGACACGCTCGAGCAACTCCGCGAGGTGCTGAAGGTCGATGGGATCGACGTCGTGCTGCTCGACAACATGGATTGCCCGAAGATGCAGGAGGCGGTGGGACTGCGAAATCTTGGTGTCCGCAAGGGCAAGCCGGAACTCGAAGCGTCCGGCGGGGTGACGCTCGAAACGGTGCGATCGATTGCGCTCACGGGTGTTGACCGGATTTCGGTCGGGGCGATCACGCACTCGTCGCCGGCGCTGGATATCGGACTCGACGTCGAAACCTAGCCAAAGAAAAAAGGCGAGTCCCGGCACGCCGGGGACTCGCCCCTTTCGATTCTTCCTTCCCGGAGAATCAGGCATCCCAGATCAGGTTTTCGATATCGCTTTGCGGATTCGTATCGGTGGCACTGTCCAAGTGGCCTTCGTCGATTCCGAAGCCGCCGGTTACGGTGTCGCTATACGCTCCGTCGAACACGGCATTCAGCGTGTCGTTGCCGAGCCCGCCGTCCATGGAATCGTTACCGCTGCCGCCGGTGATCGTGTCATTGCCATCGAGTCCGATGAGCACATCGTCGCCGGCGTTGCCGTCGATGGAGTCTGCCTGACCGTTGCCGGTGATCGTGTCGTTACCGGATCCGCCCCCAAGGACGTTGGCGCCTTGCCCCAGAGGATTCTCGTTCTCGGTCATCAGATCGTCGCCACCCTGGCCGTAAACGGTATCGCCATTGTCGCCCCCATCGAGGACGTCATTGCCGGAACCGCCATCGACGTAATCCCAACCGCTCTGACCATAGAGCGAATCGTTTCCGCCTGTACCGTAAATCGTGTCGTTGCCAAATCCCCCATAGATGACATTGTCGTAACCGCTTCCGGTAATGTTATCGCTCTGGGCGCTACCGATAACATTCTCGATGTTCAACGCGACGTCGTCGCCCTCGCCCGCGGCTCCGTCGTTATATTGATCATCAACGGTCACGGTGACGCCGGGACCATAGCCCTGAATATTTCGATCGCTGTAATCTGCGGTGTCGGTTCCAGTGCCACCGGAAATCAAATCCGCGCCGAGATCTCCTTCGACCGTGTCATTGCCGGCGCTGCCGTCAAGGATGTCATTGCCGGCTCCGCCTTCCAGTGAATCGTCCCCCAAGCCGCCCGAGATCGAATCATCTCCGGTATCGCCCGTGAGCGTGTCGTTGCCGCCGCTCCCGACGATGGTGTCGTTGCCATCGCCTCCGGAGATAGTCGTTGGCTTCAGCGGAGTGCTGGAGAGATTGTCGTTTCCGAGCGAGCCGCTGATGTAAATACTGCTGACGGTGCTCGCGTCGTAGCTGGCGATTTGAAGAGTGCCGCTATAGACGGCAATCGTGGTGCCCGAGTTTTTCGTGCTTACCGCAATCGTATCATCGCCATCACTGCCCCATACAGAGAGCTTGCCACTGGTGAAGGTGGTCGTAACGGTGGTGCTGAGAAAGCGTCGTCTCTCCATCTCCTCGACGACGGGCAGCACCGCGGAGTGAACGGCCTCCGCAGCAGCTTGTTTCGCGATCCCCTTAGACCTTCGGCGCAACGAAATGCACGGCGATGCAAATCGCATGATGATTCTCCCTACCCACGGACGCGAGGCGTCCAGTTTTATGCAGACGTCATACGGGACGTACCCAGATGTGTTTTCCGAGAGAAGATAAGTGCCCCATAATCCCGACTGCCCTGATTGTCACCTCCCATTAAGGCGACTTTCGCGCATTATAGGACCAAGCGACGTTAACGCAAGGTTTTGGGGTGCTTCATAACAGTTGGCTTCTACTGCAGCAGATTTGCCCGCGCGGAATTTGAATCGTAAGTCCTCATTGGCCGGCTGAAAGGCTGGCCGGTGTGGATCCCCGACAAGGGCTAAGTCATCGCGAGGTGACGCTGAGCCGAGAGGTTCAGCTCGCATGGGCGCACACTTGGCGACGTGCGATGCGCAAAGCGTTCGGTCTGTGTTGTTGTGTAGACCGGAGCGCTGCCGAAAGGATCATAAGACGAAGCACGTCTTGTCCTGCCTTTCTTATCGGTCCTCACCTGTGGATGAAATCTCGACGTCCGGCTCAAGGCCCCTGTGAACTGCGGGGTCTGCGCTGGCGAGGCGGCAATTAAGTCGGCAGCCGCCTGCGCCGATGAGCTATGGGGTCGAGTGCATCTGTTCGCTGCGCGCGCTGATTCGCGAGCAGCGAACGGATGCCCATGTACGCCGACACGAAAGGAGGCGCCCAGCAGCATCATCCGGCATCGCATGCAGCGCACGGCGCGGCTTGCGTTGAAGGACGAAGCGTCCGGGGCCTGACAACTGCGTAAGAGAGAGCCCTGGCGCGTTTCGCCGATGCGGCGCCTTCGTGTTCCGAGCAATCGGAACCGGCCGCTTGAAAAGAGTAGGGTGTGCTTTTGCACACCAGGTTGGTGTGCTGAAGCACACCCTACGAGAAAAGTCATTCACAGGAGATTTGCAATGAAGATGTATCGCACAGTGAAGCGTGGTTTCACGCTCGTCGAAATTCTGATCGTCGTGATCATCTTGGGTATCCTGGCCGCGATCGTGATCCCGCAGTTCACGAACGCGTCGCAGGACGCTCGCAAGAACAGCTTGACCAGCCAGCTGCAAACGATTCGCAGCCAGATCGAGCTGTACAAGTTGCAGCATCGTGACGTGCTGCCCGACCTCACGACCGACTGGACGCTCTTGACCGAAAAGACCGACGAAAACGGTAATACCGTTGCCAACGGCGCGACGGACGCGAAGTTCGGTCCGTACCTCCAGGGTCCTCCGTCGAACGGGATCTTCGGTGATGCGACGACGGCCATGTTGGTTGTGAACGGTACTGCTGCCGATTCGGGTCACGGCTGGGTGTACGACTATGGCACCGCGGCTGCTCCGGGCACTGGCAAGTTCTGGGCCGCGAGCAAGCTCGGCACCAATATCTACGACGAAGCCAATCCGAACGACAGCTTGAACGACCAATAAGCTGTGACTTTAAACCTGCGGGCGGATTCGTCATCCGCCCGCCGGCTTGTTAAGCCGCGATCGGCATTGGACGACGATAAACAGGTCCAGTCGATCGTGATACGAGATGACCATGCACCGGATCCCAAAGCACAATTTGTTCACGAGCGTGGGCCGAAAGGCTTTTACGCTCATTGAGATCCTGATCGTCGTGGTGATTCTCGGCATCCTCGCGACGGTTGTCATTCCGCAGTTCAGCAATGCGAGCAAGGAAGCGCGCGAGAACACGCTGAAGGATGAGCTCCGGTATCTCCGGATCCAGATCGCGGTCTTCAAAGCGCAGCACCGCGACACGCCGCCGGGTTATCCGAATGGCGATATGAGTGCCTCTGCGACCGAGTCGGCTTTTCTCGACCAGATGACGAAGAACACGTCTGAGGATTGCAAGACCAACGCGACCGCGACGGCGACCTATAAGTTTGGCCCGTACCTCAGCAAGATGCCGGCGAATCCGATCAGTGGGCTTTCGACAATCAAGTTCATCGCAGACGCGGACGACATTCCCGCGCCGGATGACACGACCTACGGCTGGTTCTACAAGCCCAAGACGCAGCAAATCGTCGCCAATAGTACGGGGAACGACACCAATGCAACCCCATACGCTTCGTACTGATGCGCTCCGCTCAGGCCCGCGGCGATCGGGTTTCACGCTTATCGAAAGTCTGATCGCTTCGGTTGTGCTCGCGATCGCCGTTGTCGGTATCGCGGGCGCGATTGGCGCTTCGTTTAACCAAACAACGGAGCTCGATCAGGATTCCGCCGCCATTTCCGTTGCCCGTGCGATGCTCGAAGAAGTGGCGGCGAAGCCCTTCGCGTCGTCAACGTCATCGAGCAAGGCCTCCGCCGGCAACCTGGACCGATCGACCTACACCAGCGTCGCGGATTATCACGGCTATCACGACGCGAACCCCTTCACGACGCTCAGTGGGCAAACGGTGGATCTCGGGGCCGGTTACACGCGAAGCGTGACGTACACGGTTCCCGCGAGCGTGACCGTTGGCTCGACCACGACGAGCCTGAGCGACTTTGGAAAAATCACAGTGACGGTCACTTCGCCGACGGGCCGCGACATCACGCTGTCGCGCCTGATCACGAGCGTGAGCATGGCCCGTTAATCGCAAATGGTATCGCAACGAACCAACCCGGCCGCACTGCGCCATCGTGGATTCACGCTGGTCGAGCTTTGCCTTGGCCTGATCGCGACGGCCATGGTCAGCGCTGCGCTTGCGGCGTTCACAATGTCGATCGCCAAGAGTTGGCAGTCCACGGGCAATGCGCAAGCCGCGTCGCTCTCGAGTGCCGCGACGACTATGCGTATCGACGCAATCGTTCGGAACTCGCGGCTGACGGGAATGTACAACGCGGGTGCGCTGGATGGCTCGTCCGCAGCAGCGGTGCTGCTCTGGCTCGACGACACCAACGGCGACGGCGCGATTCAGGAAAACGAATGCGCGATGCTTGAATACGATTCGGCGAGCCGGTGCATCCTCAAGCGCACGGTGCCGAGCAACGGTTCTACCGCCACCTTGAATTACGCGACGTTTTCCTCGAGCTCGACTGTTCTGTCGAACTTCCGCGGCGATGCGACGACGACCCAACCGGTTGCGCGCGACGTCGAGGGCGCGGTCTTTTACGCCAATGCGGGTGACGGCAGCACTGATCTGCCCCGGCTCGAATTCACGATTCAATTCCAGCGAACTCAGACCACTTCAGACGGAGGAACGGAAACCGTCGGCTCGCCGCTGACAAGTTATGGCGTTGCAACCGTTCGCACGCCGCTGCAGAGGCCAAGCTGATGAAATTCCAGTATCGATATCGTCGAGGAATCGCGCTGATTCTCGTCGTCGCGGTGCTCGGCATCGCGGCGATTATGAGCTATGCGATGCTCTCGAGCGCATCGCTCCAGGCACAGGTCGGAGGCACGTCGAAGCTGCTCGTTTCGGCGGACACGCTGACCGAATCGGGCGTGAACTACGCGTTGTATTACCTGCTGCATCCACAAAGCGCGCCGACGCTGAGCAACGGGCATTACGCCGGCCAAACCGGCATTTCGCTCACCGGCGACAGCACGGGAACGGTCGATGTGACGGTCTCGGAGTACGACAAGGACGGCACGACCGCGCTGCCGAAGAATACGTATCTCATCAAGTCCGTCGGCAAATCGGGCAGCGTCACGCGCACGGTCTACGTCAAGGTTTACGTTGCATCGAAATACCGCGTCGTTTCCGCACTCGACGTCAACAATGACATGACGACGCCGCTGCTGGTGACGATGAATATCGCGGACGACACCACCACTGGCTTTGTCCGCAAGGCGACGGATCCACTCGTGCGTGGCGACGGCCAGCTCAACTTCGGCTTGCTCAACTCGCTCACAGGGGTCGTGGCAAGTCTTCTCACGAACGCAACGTCCACGATGGCGGTGCCGAAGTATCCGGCCCAGGCGTCGCCGACGTTGACGGGCGCCAATGAGATCAACGTTATGAAGGCGTACACGACCTATAAGTGGAAGGGCGTGACCTACACGGCGGACAACCTTACCTGGAACCCTTCGAACGAAACCATTGCGACGTCGAACGCGAGCGGCAATCCGCTCAACGTCTGGTACACGACCTCCAGCCGCACGTTCTCCAATACGGTGAACCTCGTCGGCACACTCATCGTCGTCGGTGGCAAGACGATCACCATCGCAGGAACTACGACGATCACCGCCAAGCCGGATCCGTCGACGGGCGAACCGGCGATGCCGGCGCTCGTGGTTGATAACAACGTTGTGTTCAGCGGCCTGAACCGGACCTTGAACGTCAACGGATTGATGTGGGTGGCGAATCAGATCAGTGGCAACGCGCTGGCGACGAACTGGAAGCTAAACGTAAATGGTTCATTAATGCTGCCTGGTGCGCCTGCGACCGCCGGAACACAGATCACGAGCCTGCTCAATGGCACGATCAACCTGAAATATGTTCAGGCGAACGTCGATCTGCCCGATCTGTCCGATAAGGACCAGATTCCGCAGACGCTGAAACTGCTTTCGTGGTCCAACCAATAGCTCTAACCGGAGTGCAACGATGAAGTCCGAGAAAATCCTTGGCGTGATCGTGGTTCTGCAGGTGCTGACACTGGTGGGGCAGTGGGTTTCGACCAATGGCGGCAACGCACAAGCCGGCGCGCAGGTTCCCGATGCGGGCAGCCAGCGCAATCAGATGATCGACCAACTAAAAAGCACGAACGACAAACTCGACAAACTCGTCACCATTTTGGAAGACGGCAAGCTTCAGGTGCATGTCATATCTCCCGATGACTCTAAAAGCGGTGCCAGGAAGTAGCGCATTGCCGAGTTGCGATGCTGCCACGGTGAAGGGTGAGCAACCGACCGAGCACCGGAGGCTTTTATGCGCAGGCGTCTTCAAAGTCCGAGCGGATTTACGCTCATCGAGATCCTTTGCGTCGTGGTGATCCTCGGGATCGCGTCGGCGATTGTGATCCCGCAGATCGGAACGCGGGACGATCTGAACGTCGCAACCGCAGCGCGGGCGATGATGGCGGATCTCATCTACGCACAGAATCTCGCGATTGCCCAGCAGAAGCCGTACTACGTTCGCTTTTATGGGCAGAGCTACAGCGTCTGCGATTCGAACACGCTGGTGCCGATCGATCATCCGCTGAAGCCGGCGATCAACGGCGGAAAGTACATTGTGACCTTCGGCGATCAGGCCAGTCCGACGCCATCCGGCGTGACACCAGGCCTGGAGCGCGTGTCGATCACGCAGCCGAGTTTTCTCGGACAGCCGGTGCTCGGTTTTGATGAGATGGGGCAGCCGTTTTCCTTCGACGCGTCCACGACCACCTCAACAACGCTGACGTCGGCGGGGACAATTCAGCTGCAAAGCGGCACCAACACGCTGACGATCAGCGTTCAGCCGTTTACCGGAGAAGCGACCGTCCAATAAGTGATTTATGTTCAGGCTTTCACGTGCACAACCTCAGCCAATCGGGGTCGACATCGGGCAAGACAGCATCAAGCTGTTGCAACTCCAGGTTGTCGGCAATGAATTGGAAGTCATCGCGGCGGCAAAGCAGGCCATCTCGGAAGAGGTGCGCTCGCAGCCTCAGCTGCTGATGAAGAACGTGACCGACATGATCCGGCAGATGCTGCGGCATCAGCCGTTTGTCGGCCGCAACATCATCACGTCGCTTCCGCGCGGGATCGTGCATGTGAAGAACCTGCGGCTGCCGCTCATGCCGGCGGCGGAGCTCGAAGCCGCCGTTCAGTTTGAAGCGAAGAACATCTTCCCGTTTGAGACGGAACAGGCCTTCGTGCGTTACCTCCCCGCGGGCGAAGTGCGGCAGGGGACGGACACGCGGCAGGAAGTAATCGTCCTGGCCGCCAAGCACGAAGACGTCGAAAGCTTCATCGAAACCATTCATCGTTGCGGCGCCTTGATCGATTCGCTCGACTTCGAGCCGTGCGCGATCTACCGCGGGATCGAACGATTCATTCGCCGTCGCGAGGACGAACAGGAAGTTCACGTTCTCGTCGACGTCGGCTTCACGCGCAGTCAGGTGATTATTGGTAAAGGGCGAGACATCAGCTTCGTGAAACCGATCGACATTGGCGGACGCATGTTCAATGAAGCCGTGAGCCGCAAGCTCGGGATCAGTCTCGAGGAAGCGCGCTCCTTGCGGCGACGCATTGCCGAGATGAGCGATGCGGGCGAATCCGCGAAGAAAGATCCGGTCCGGCAGGCGGTTCATGATGCGACGCGCAGCGCCATGGAAGAACTCGGCCGCGAAATCTCGCTGTGCCTGCGCTATTACTCGGTTACGTTCCGAGGTCAGCGACCGAATCGCGTGCGGGTGGTTGGCGGCGAGGCATGCGACCCCCAGCTTCACGTGATTCTCAATTCGGTGCTGGCGATCCCTGCCGAGGCCGCGCGTCCGCTCCGTAACGCCGGCATTTCGAAGATGAAGGCCAACGATCGCAGCGGCATGCTCTGCGAGTGGAGCGTGGCCTTCGGCCTGGGGCTGAAGAAAACCACCGGCTATTTCGGATCACCCGACGGCCAGCCGCGCGCGATTCGCGCGTCGACCGGGGCGGAAGTCATCGACCTGAGCAGCGCGGTCGAAACCGCCGAGGGGCCGGCTCGGTCACCCGTGGAGGTGGCCAATGCGTGAGCTGGATTTCCTTCCGACCTGGTATCCCGCGATTCGCCGGCGCAGGCGGCAGACGCTGCTTCAACTCTGGCTGACCGGTCTCGTTGCGATCGGGCTTTGCGTCTGGCAGCTGATGGCGCACCGCAACATCGAGCGCAAGCAACATCAGGCGGAAAGCGTCGTCACCAATCTTTCGCAGACGCGCGCCACGCTTAAGGTGCTGGAAGAGCAGGCTTCGCTCAAACAGAAGCTGCAGGTTCAGGACGAGATGCTCGCCAAGATCGGCACGCACATCGAGGCCTCGCGTATGTTCGATGCGATCGACAAAGCGATGCCCAAAGACATGTCGCTGATCTCGGCAACGCTTGAGACCGAAGAGCAGACAAACACGGCCGCGAAGACGGACGGCAAATCGGCGGCGCCCAAGCTCGACCGTCGTCTGAAAGTGCGGCTGGAAGCGGTCGCTCCCACGCAACTAGACCTGGCGAACTTTCTCGCGGCTCTGACCAATGTCCCGATTTTCGAAGACGTGGCGCCGACGTGGGCGAAGGACCAGATCCAAAACGATCACCTGATGCGCCGTTTCGAGGTCACGTTCAACGTTAATCTTGATCCGTCCGGAGCCTGAGCACCATGAAGATGCTTCGCGAACAAGTTGCCTGGTGTACACGAGCCCAATGGGTGATGGGCATCTGCGCGCTGGCATTGCTCGTGGGCTTTTACCTCGTGGGTTATGCCCCGGCGAGCCATCGCCTCGCGGAGTTGGATCGACAGATCGCCAACACACGCAGCGAATTGGCGAATACCCAGGGCAAGGCGAATACCCTGACCATGATCACCAAAGACGTGCAGAAGCTGAAGGAGAAGCTGGAGAACTCCAAGAAGCTTCCCAGCCAGAACGACCTTCCGCAGTTCATCAAAGATGTCGAAATGTTCAGCCGAAACTCGTCCCTTCGGGGGTATACGCAGAACGTGCTGAAGCCCATTCGCAATGAGACGTACTGGCAGATGCCGATCGAGCTGAAGTTTGAAGGTGACTTCAACAAAGTCTTTACGTTCCTGCAGCAGACCGAAGCGCAGAAGCGTCTGACACGCGTGAAAAAGATCGAGCTCAAGGCCAAGGATCATGATCCGGGCCAGGTGCAGGTCACGCTCACGATGAACATTTATTACCTGACGGAATAGCCATGGCAGCCGGCAAGCGCAAAACTTCGCAGAATAAGCTGATGGATCTGATTCAGAAGGATCCGAAGAAGGCCGGCGTTCTCGGCGTGCTGGCGCTGATGCTGGGCGGAATGTGGATGCGCATGGCCGTGACCGGTCAGACGCAACCGCAGCACGCCTCGGCGAGCGTGGCGAATCCTGCCGCCAAGGCGAAGAACAGCCCGACCTCGCCCTTCGCGAAATCAACGTCCGCTAATACCGCCGATGTGCTGCAGGCATGGATCGCCAAGCCGGTCGTTCCGCTCAGCCGTAATCTCTTCGCGATCCGCATGGATCACTTTCCCCTTGCAGCCGGCGCGTCCGGAACTGATTCCGCCACCACTCAACAAACATTTTGGGAAGCACTGGCAAAGTCGGTCAACACACGAGCCGATGCAATGGAGAAGAGGCAGAACCTGATTCAGAACCTGAAAGATCAGGCGAGTCAGATGGAACTGCAAAGCATTGTGATGGGGCCTAAGCCAAAGGCTCTCGTCGATGGTGAGCTGGTAGGAGAAGGTGACGTCGTCGCGTCGTTCCGCGTACTCAAAATCGAGTCGCGGCGGATCATAGTCGAGCAAGAGGGCATCCGGCTCGAGATCCAGATGAAATAGCGACGATGCCCGAACGGACGTTTCGGTTTGCGATCTGAACTCTGCGATCTCCGGATGCGACTGGCTGTTGCGATCCAACCGCCGAGTTCGAATCGCAAATCGAACACCAAACATCGAGGTTGTTATGCGTAAGTGGACCAAAACTGCTGGTCTTCTTTTTTGGGCGGTCGCGGCCGTTTATTCCGATCAGGCGACGTTCGCAAAGACGGGAAGCGCGGTAAACGCCGCGGCTCCTGCGAGCAACGTCAAGCTGCTCGACGAAGCTTCGGCCACAGATCCTTTCGCTTCCACTCAGCCCGCCGCTGATGCTGCCGATTCCGACAAAGGCAAGAGCGTCAGCGCCAGCGAAGTGAGCGTTGACGACTCCGGCACCGTCGAAATCCATGTCAATGATGCCAACCTCGTTGAAGTCCTTCGCATGCTCTCGCTGCAATCGCAGCGCAACATCATCGCGAGCAAAGACGTCAACGGAAAAGTCACCGCCAACCTGTACGGCGTGACTGTCCGCGAAGCGCTCGATGCGATCCTTCACGCGAACGGCTACGCCTACCGCGAGAAGGGCAACTTCATCTACGTCTACACCGCGAAGGAAATCGCGGACCTGGATAAAGCCAGCCGCGTCGCGACGACGGAAGTGTTCCACCTCTACTACACCCCAGCGGCCAACGCGCAGAACATGATCAAGCCGGTGCTGAGCGCTGACGCGATCGTCGCGCTCACGACCCCGGCGGTGAGCGGCATCGACAGCGGCGGCAAAGACGTCGGCGGAAACAATCACGCGACCGACGACATGCTCGTTGTCACCGACTATCCGGAGAACCTGGAAAAGGCCCGGAAGATCATCAAGGAAATCGATAAGCGTCCGCAGCAGATCCTCATCGAGGCGACGATTCTTCGCGCCGCGCTCACTGAAGACAACGCGCTCGGCGTGGACTTCACCGTCCTCGGCGGCGTGGACTTCGCGGGTCTGCAGACCGCCGGCTCGAATACCGGCGAAGCGCTCAGCGGCAGCATTGTCAACAATCCCACGGCGAGCAAGGTCGTGGACAGCGGCTATGCCGCTGGCCAGACCGGCTTCACGCAGAGCGTTCCGCAGGGCGGAATGCGCGTCGGCCTCGTCACAAACAACATCGCGGTCTTCCTCCAGGCTCTCGAGCAGGTGACCGATACGACCGTGCTCGCCAATCCGAAGATCCTCGCGCTCAACAAGCAGAAGGGCGAAGTGATCGTCGGCCGTCGCGACGGTTACCTCACGACCACCACGACCGACACGAGCACCGTGCAGACCGTCGACTTCCTCGACACCGGTACGCGCCTCGTCTTCCGCCCGTACATCGGGGACGACGGCTACATCCGCATGGAAATCCATCCGGAAGACTCCAGCGGTGGTCTCACGGGCGCGAACCTGCCGTTTAAGATCACGACCGAAGTCACCAGTAACATTATGGTGAAGGACGGACACACGGTCGTGATCGGCGGTCTCTTCCGCGAATCGACGACGACCGCGCGAAGCCAGGTTCCGTTCCTCGGCAACATTCCGTTCGCGGGCAACCTGTTCCGCAACCAGCGCGATCAGACAACTCGCGAAGAAGTCATCATTCTCCTCACGCCGCACATCGTGAAGGACGAGCAGGCCTATAGCGACGCTTCGGAAGACATGCTCAAGGACATGGACAAGCTGCGCGTTGGCGTACGCCGAGGCATGATGTGCTTCGGCCGCGAACGCCTCGCGGATTCGGAATACGAAGCGGCTCTCAATGAAATGAAGAAGCCGAATCCGAATCGCGAAACCGCGCTGTGGCACTTGAACTCGGCGACGAACCTCAATCCGACGTTCCTCGAAGCGATCAAGATGAAGGAACAGCTGACGGGCGTGGAACTGACGACGTCGGACAACAGCAGCATCCGCGGATTCCTCCGTCGGCAGCTGCTCGCGGATCCGGCTCATCCGACCACCGCGCCGGTCGTGCAGCAGGAGCCGACGACCAGGCCTTCCGTCGCGCAATCGCCGGAGCAGGGCGTGATCCCGGCCAAGATGATCTGGACTCGACTGATGGAGACGCTCTGGGCACCGATGCGCAATGAATTCCCGGCGCAGGACAGCTCCAGCACCGACGTCGCGTTCACCAATGCGACGACACAACCGAGCGAGACGGAGACCGCTCAGGTTGACGATGAAAATGCGACGACGCAACCAAGCGGACCGGAGACCGCTCAGGCTGGGGACGAAAATGCAGCGAAACAGACCGTCGTGACCGAACTGCCCGCGGACGACGCGGTGCCGGAATCGGAAGGCGGCGAGCGGTAAGTCCGGTGCGCACGCGCACACAGCTGCATAGGAGTTCTCATGCGTTCGAAGTTGTATATCTCGCTCGTGTTGGCCGCGACCATGGTCGGTTGTGCCAACCATCAGAAGACGCAGAAGGAGGCGGCGCAAAAGCAGTGGAACGACGCTCGCGCCGCCGTTCTCTACAGCCTCGCGAAGGATCAGTATGGAACCGGGAACTTTGATAAAGCCCGGCAGACCGTGGACGAAGGTCTGAAGATGGATCCAGCGAACGAGGGGCTTCACCTCCTCGCCGCCAAGCTTGCGATCGAGCAGGGTCAGTTGGAGTCGGCCGAGATCGACCTCAAGCAAGCTCAGCAGCTTAACCCGAAGGATGCGGAAGCGGACTATCTGCTCGGCGTTGTCTATCAACGCTGGCAGAAGCCGGATACGGCCTTCGATTGCTACACGCACGCCAGCGACAAAGCTCCCGCGGAGTTGGCCTACATCATGGCTCGCGCAGAAATGCTCGTCGCGATGGATCGCCAGAAGGATGCGCTGGCACTGCTTCAGGAAAAGGTCGTCTATTTCGAGCACAGCCCAGTGATCCGCGATGCGGTGGGGCAGCTGCTCATGCAGATGCACCGTCCTGATGAAGCGGTCGCGATGTTCCGCCAGGCGAGCGTTCTCGCGACCGATGATCTCTCAATTCGCGAGCACTTAGCGCTGGCGCAGTACGCCAACAAGCAGTACAGCGACGCGTGTGACACGCTCACCCGCCTCACAAACGATTCCAAGTATGCCAAGCGCGCCGACCTGCTCAGTGCGCTGGGTGAATGCCAGCTTCAGATCGGACACGTTCGCGATGCACGCGACACGTATGAGTCTGCGGCGCAGATCGCGCCGGCGTCGGCAAGCGTGTGGCTGGGCGTCGCCAAGTCCGCGTTGCAGTTGGGCGATATCCGACGGGCGGAGCTCTCGCTTCACCGTGCGATCTCGCTCGATGCGACGTCGTCTGAAAGCCAGCTGTTGATGGGTTACATGCGGATGAATCAGGGCAAGCTGAACGAAGCGCTGCTCTGCTTCCGCAAGGCGACCGCGTTGGATCCGAATGATCCGGTCGGCCTCTGCATGGTTGGATTGACGTTGGAAAAGCAGGGCCACAGCGACCAGGCCGTCGAGTGCTACGCCAAGGCACTGAAGCTCAAGCCTGGGGATGAGCTGGCGAAGCGGTTGATGGCCTCGATGCAGGAATAATTTGTTCCAGTGTGATGAGTCTTCCGGGATGGAGAGTGCGCGTTGGGCTTGCGACGGATCAAATCTCTGCTCATCTTGATGGTTGCGCTGATCGCAGGAGGCGCTGTCTGCTTCCTGCCGGGCGCCACCGGATGGATGTCACGCTGGGCCGATCCTCACACCCTTACGTTTACGGGTGGGGCACTGTGTCTGCTCGGAGCAATCAGTGGATTGCTCACGGTCACAGTGGTTCGGCGAAACAATCGGCAGCTGCTCGATCGGCTTCGGCAGATCGCGCTGGACGGCCGGTTCAAATATCTCGAAGCCGGCGACGGCGAATTCGTCCCGCTCGCGGCCGCGATGAACGATCTCATCGATTTCGCTGAGAAAACGGTGAGCGATGCGGCGATGAAGACCAAGGAGCTGGAAATCCAGCTCAAAGTCGCGACCGCCGAGCGTCAGCATGCCGAGGCGATCATCTACAGCATTTCGGACGCGGTGCTCGTGACCGATCCGTTCGATGATCTCGTGCTCGCAAACGAATCCGCGGCGCGAACGTTTGAATTCGACCTCCAGCGTGCCGGCCGCCTGCCGATCGCGCAGGTGCTCAAAGATGAGAAGATGATCGGGCTCATCCGCGAAATGCGCCAGAGCAAGAGCACCAACGGCCGACGAATCGTCGAGCACCAGGTAAAAGCCGGCAACGGCGCTGCCAAGACCTTCAAGATTACGCTTTCGTGCGTCTCCAATCAGACCGACGAGCCCGCGGGCGTCGTCGCGGTCCTGCATGACATGACCAAGGAGAAGGAAGTCGCCGAGATGAAGAACGACTTCGTCTCGAACGTCTCCCACGAGCTGCGCACGCCGCTCGCTTCGATCAAAGCGTACGTCGAAATGCTGATCGACGGCGAGGCGGAAGACGAACAGACCAAGCGCGAGTTCTATGAAGTGATCCAGAACGAGGCGAACCGACTCAGCCGCCTCATTGACAACATTCTGAACATCTCGCGCATCGAATCCGGCCTGGTGAAGGTCAACAAGGGCCCGCAGAGCTTGATGGTGATCTTGAAGGAAGCGCTCGACGTCATCGCGCCCCAAGCGCGCCAGAAGCAGATCGAGCTCAACGAGAAACTGACGCCGGTCTTTTATCAGACGCTCGCCGACAAGGACATGCTTTATCAGGCCGTGCTCAACCTGCTGAGCAACGCGGTGAAGTACACGCCCGAAGCCGGAACGATCACCGTCGAAACGCTGGTCGATGAAGCCAAGAAAAAAGTGATCACACGAATAAGTGATACAGGCGTGGGGATTCCACCCAAGGACCTGCCTTTTGTGTTCGATAAGTTTTACAGGGCCGAGGCGAATAACCGCATGGCGAAGGGAACGGGTCTCGGTTTGTCGCTGGTGAAGCACATCGTCGAGACAGTGCATCACGGGCGCATCTTCGTCGAAAGCCATGTGGGCAAAGGCAGCACGTTCGGCTTTGAGCTGGATTTGTGCGAGTAAAGGACGGGCACCATGGAAACCAAAACGATCCTCGTCGCTGACGATGAATCGCACATCCTCAATGTCGTGTCGCTGAAGCTGCGCAACGCCGGTTTCCGCGTGGTCACCGCTCGCGACGGACAGGAAGCCTTTGAGATGGCGCTTGCGGAGAAGCCCGACCTGCTGATCACCGACTATCACATGCCGCAGTTATCGGGCATCGAGTTGTGCCAGAAGTTGAAACAAGACCCGGCGACGAGCGCGATCCCGGCCATCATGCTGACGGCCCGCGGTTATCAGCTCGAACCGAGTGACACCGAACAGAGCGGGATCTTGCGAATGTTGAGCAAGCCGTTCAGTCCGAGGCAGTTATTGACGACTGTCAATGAAGTGTTGGAGCTTCCGCAGGCTGCGTAATCCCCTGCGGTCAATAAAACAATGTCTGTACCTGCTGTCACATCCACCGTTTCGACCAAGGCGCCCGCGATTCCGGTTGCGGCGCTGGAGAATCTCGCCTCGCGCTTCCGCGGGAGCGGCGTTTTCCTGGCGATGCTGAATCCGCAGGCGGGCGTCGTCTATCACGACTCCACCGCGGGATTGTTCTTCAACCGCTACGTTCTGCCGCTCATGCAGTATCGCGAGAGCGATGACTTGCGCAGCGCGATCGCGCACTTTAATGCGACGTCCGGTGTGACGGTTCTCAAGATGCTGCCGGGCGTTTTGCTTGCGGCGTTTCCGTATGTCGAGAAGCGCCAGGTCGTCGGCTCGCTCGTCCTCGCGGCAAAGAGCAGTGAATTTCGCCTCGGCGAAGAAGTGGTGCGCGTCTGCAGCCAGCTTGGCCTCGACGGAACCTGGCTCGCGCAGCAGGCCGATACCGTCGCCACCTACAACGACGAACATATTCAGACCGAGGCGCGCATGCTGCAGAACATGCTGCGCGACCAGGTGAAGCTCGCCTCGCTCGAGAAGGAACTCGAATCACTCTCGGGCCAGCTCGCCAATACGTACGAAGAATTGAGCCTGATCTATCAGCTCAGCAGCGGGATGCGAGTCAACCGCCGCGCGAGCGAATTCTTCAAGCAGGCGTGCCTGGATGTGATGGAAGTGATGAGCGTCAAGGGCATGGGCTTCGCGCTGCATGGCGATAATTTCCGCAACACCGAACCGGTGCTGTACGGATCGCTCTCTCTTCCGCCGGGCAAAGTGCGGCGGTTGTCTGAGGAGCTCGTCGCTGTGCTCAAGCAGCGCAAAACGCCGCTGCTCGTGAACGACCTTGCAAAGGACAAGACCTTCAGCTGGATGGGCGAGTACGCGCAGCAGCTTCTGGCCGTTCCATTGCAGCGGCAGGACGAGGTCCTGGGCTGCATGTTCGGCCTCGATAAAAACGTCGGCGAGTTCGACTCGGTCGACAGCAAGCTCCTCAACTCGATCGGCAACGAGTCCGCAATTTATCTCGAGAACGCGATGCTGTTCGACGACGTGCACAGCCTGATGATGGGCTTGCTGCACTCACTCACGAGCGCGGTCGACGCCAAGGATGCTTACACCTGCGGTCACTCCGAACGCGTTGCGCTGCTCTCACGGCACCTCGCGATCGAGGCGAAGCTCAGCGAATACGAAGTTGAGCGGGTGTACATGGCCGGCCTCCTGCACGACGTCGGCAAGATTGGCGTGCCCGAAGCCGTGCTGCAGAAGTGCGGCAAGCTCACGGATGAAGAGTTCGCGCAGATCAAGAAGCATCCGGAAATCGGCGCACGCATCCTCAAGGACATCAAGCAGGTCGAGGACATCATCCCCGGCGTGCTGCATCACCACGAGCGCTACGACGGCCGCGGATATCCGCACAATCTCGCGGGCGAGAAGATCCCGCTGATGGGCCGCATCATCTGTCTCGCGGACTGCTTCGATGCGATGACCTCCAGCCGCACCTATCGGAAAGCGCTGCCGCTCGAAGTGGCGCTCGCGGAGATCCGCAAGTGCGCCGGCACGCAGTTCGATCCGGGCCTGGCGGAGTTCTTCCTGAAGATTCCGCAGACGCAGTTCGAGGAACTGATCCGCGATCACCAGATTCAATCAAAGAAGCTGATCGAGATGCAGCAGACCGTGCGTGGGTCGTAAGGGAGGCGCGCCATGCCGATCAAATACGACGAATACAACCAGGTCAGCGTCATGTCGATCAACGGCGACTTTACCGGCGCCGAGGTTGACGCCATGAAAAAGCACGTCGACGATCTGATCGAGAAAAAGCAGATCGTCGATTTCGTTGTCGACTTTGAAAAGAGCGGCTTCATCGACAGCGAAGGGCTCGAAGCGCTCCTGTGGCTAAAGCAGCGCGCCGAAGAACTCTTCGGCCAGATGAAGCTCGTCAAGCTCGACGAAAACTGCCGCAAGATCCTAGAGATCACCCGCCTCGAACCGCGGTTCGAGTGTCACGGCGATCTGACCGGCGCACTCAAGACGATGCGGTAATCGAAAACGTAAATGGTTGCTTCGAAGCGAAAACCTCTGGGCCAGCTCCTCATCGACAAGGGTGTCGTCAAGCCCGAGCAGTTGGAGCGCGCGCTCGAGGAACAGAAGCGATCCAACCACCAGAAGCTGCTCGGCGAAGTGCTCGTCGAGATGCGCTTCTGCACTGAAGACCAGATCACGGAGTCGCTGGCAGAGGCGTACGGCGTGCCGTACGCGCGCGTCAGCCCGCGCATCGCCGATCCGAAAACCATCGCGATTCTGCCGAAGGAATTCCTCGAAAAGCACCAGATTCTTCCGCTGTTTCTCGTCGAGAAGACGCTCACCGTCGCGGTTTCAGAGCCGGCGAACGTCTTTTTGCTCGAAGAGATCGAGCGCGTCAGCAGCTTCAAGGTTCAGCTCGTCGCGGCCACCTCGCGGGATATTCGCGCCACGCTGCAGACCTATCTGCCGAACGACAAGGTGTTCGTCATCGATGACATCATCGAAGAGGTGAAGCCCGAAGAGTTCGCTCTCATCGAGACCAAGGTCGAGGACATCACCAACCTCGAGCAGGCCGCCGGCGATTCCCCGGTCATCAAGCTCGTTAACTACTGCATCTACAACGCCGTGAAAGACGGCGCCAGCGATATTCACATCGAGCCCAGCGAAAGCTCGATGCGCATTCGCTACCGCATCGATGGACGCCTCACAGAAAAACTTCGTCCGCCGAACCTCATGCAGGCGGCGGTCGCGTCGCGTATCAAGATCATGGCCGGGTTGGACATCTCCGAGCGCCGACTTCCCCAGGACGGCGGCATCCACGTGATGATGGACAAGCGGCCGATCGACCTGCGCGTCAGCACGATGCCCGGCAAGCACGGCGAAAAGGTCGTGATTCGAATCATCGACAACGACAAGGCGTCGGTGAATCTCGAGCGCCTCGGGTTCAACTACGAAACGCTCAAGCAGTGGCGAAAGCTCATCGCGATGCCGAACGGCATCGTGCTCGTCACCGGGCCGACCGGTTCCGGTAAGAGCACGACGCTTTACGCCGTTCTTCAGGAGCTCAACGCCGACGACGTCAACATCTGCACGATCGAAGATCCGGTCGAGTACAACCTGCAGGGCGTGAACCAGTTCCAGGTGAACGAAAAAGCGGGCTTCACGTTCGCCAGCGCGCTTCGTTCGCTTTTGCGGCAGGACCCGGACATCGTCATGGTCGGCGAGGTTCGCGATGGCGAAACCGCCAAGCTCGCGACGCAGGCGGCGCTCACGGGCCACCTCGTGCTCAGCACGCTGCACACGAACGACGCGCCGGGCGCGATCACGCGACTTTTTAACCTCGGCATCGAGCCGTATCTTGTCGGTGCAACGGTGACCGGCGTGCTCGCGCAGCGGCTCGTTCGCAAACTCTGCCAGCGCTGCAAGGAAGAGTATGAGCCCTCGATGAATGAGAAGCGGCAGATTGAGCGCCTGGCCGGCGACGTCGAGAAACTGTTCCGCCCGAAGGGCTGCGACCGCTGTCGAAATCTCGGCTACACCGGGCGAATCGGCATCTATGAACTGTTCGTCCCGGACGACGCGCTGGTGGACAAGATCAGCAACGGCGCAAACTTGAACGAGGTTCGATCGGCCGCGCGCGAGCAGGGCATGCGAAGCCTTCGCGCCGATGGCCTCGACAAAGTAAAAGCCGGCATCACAACACTCGAAGAAGTTTATCGCGTTACCGCGTAAGTGAACGACATGGCAAGCTTTTCCTACACAGCCCGCGACAGCTCTGGCGCTTCGATCAGTGGCACGCTCTCGGCCAACACGATCAGCGAAGTGTCGCTCATGCTGCGCAATGAGGGAAAGTATCCCATCAGCGTTCACCCCGCTTCGGATGAGGCCGGCGAAGAGACGCAAACCTTCAGCGGGATCAAGATCTCTCGCAACGACGTCATTCAGTTTTCGACGCAGCTCTCGATCATGGTCGAGACTGGCGTGACGATCGTCGAAGCGCTCGACTGCATCGCCGCCCAGTGCACCAAGCCGAAGGTGAAACAGCTGGTCGAAGACCTCAGCATGCAGGTGCAGGGCGGAACGGACTTCAGCAAGGCGCTGGCGCGCCATCCGCGGAGCTTTCCACGTTTGTACACGGCGCTGATCAAGGCCGCCGAAAAGAGCGGCATGCTGTCGAAGCTGCTCAACCGGGCGACGTCGTATCTGCGCGACGAACAGGAAACGCTCCGCCGCGTGAAGGGCGCGCTCACCTACCCGGGCATCATGCTCGCGTTTGCGATTTCGACAACGGTGTTCCTCCTCGCGTTCGTGCTGCCGAAGTTTACTGCGATTTATGCCTCGAAGGGCGCGGCGCTTCCAGTGCCCACCCGCATCCTCATGGCGATCAGCGATGCGCTCGTTCACAACTGGATGATGGTGCTCACCGTTGTCGCGACCGGCTCGGTCCTCGGCACGATTTACTTCCGCAGCGAAGGCGGGGCGCGGCTCTGGCATTTCGTGCAACTGCGCATTCCGCTGATGGGCGCGATGTTCCGCAAGCTGCATCTCTCCCGCGGCATGCGCATGATCGGCACGATGGCCAGCGCCGGCGTGAACCTCGTCGACTGCGTCGAGACCGCCAAGGACCTCTCCGACAACAGCTACTACCGCGATCTCTGGCACGATGTGTCGCAAAAGATTCAAACCGGTAAGCAGCTTTCCGAGCCGCTGTTCAGCAGCAATCTCGTTCCGCGTTCGGTGGCGCAGATGCTTCACTCCGGCGAAAAGAGCGGCAAGCTCGGCTTCGTGATGGAACAGGTCTCGGGCTACGCCGAGCAGGAGCTGAAGGAAAAAATCGCCGAGCTCACCCGTTACATCGAGCCCGCCATGATCGTCGTGATGGGCGCGATCATCGGCGGCGTCGCGCTCGCCCTCATGCTCCCGATCTTCACCATCAGCCGCGTCGTCGCCCACTAATCCTGCGTTTCCCGCGACCCGCTTGAACTCCGCTTGCGAACCGCCGTACGATTGCTATCTTTCGCCGCTATACGGCAGCGTAGCTCAGTTGGTAGAGCAGGGGATTCATAAGCCCCGGGTCACAGGTTCGAGTCCTGTCGCTGCTATTTCCTGATCGAACAATCAATTACAATCAATTCCCCTCGCTTGCAAAATAGCCCGTTTTTGAGCTTTTTTTCGGGCGGTATCAAATTGGTATCAAAAACCGGTGTACATTGCCGATCCTTGAACCGAGGAAATCGGCCATGTTCAGGATCCCAAAAAAAGAACTTTCGCGCCACCCGAAGGGCTACCGCATCTGTGTCGGCCAACATCAGGGTGCCGATGGAAAGATCCGCCCGCGCACCTTCTGGCTCGGTGACGATCCGATCACCGCGCATTACGCAGCCAACGAATACCAAGCCGCCTGGAGCAGACTTAAATGGGCGGGAGGTTCGCTCTGGACGGAAGAAGCAATCCAAACCGCACGAGACTTCATCGCGCGATTCGTTGCCATCCGCGCGGAGATGCACGACGGGCTCAGGCAGCGCATCGAGAATCTCGAAGCGAGAAAGAGGGGAGTCGAAAAGCTGAAGGATGAGATCACGTTCATGTTTGGGCCCCGACCCGGTGACCCAATCCTATCTGATGAAACGCAGGCGGTGGCTGAGAACGAGGAAGAGAGTCAGCAGTCGCCCCCGACGCTGTATGCAGCGGTTGATCGTTATCTGGCGGTTTTAAACGACAAGCGCCGAGCCGACAGCCACAAGGCGCGAGCTGAGCGGATCTTGAATGTTGACCTCAAGCGCGCCCAAAAAGATTGCTCGCTTTCGGAAATCGACTATCTCTGGATCGACCGCCTCTGCGATCATTTTAAGAATCGTCCCCTGGGCCGGAAGAATGGGAAGCGACTTGCGGCAAACACGGTGGCGACGACGCTGCGGTACCTCCGTGCGTTTTTCATCTGGATCGACGACACCTCCTTCGGCGGATGGGAAGCGCCGCGGAAGCTGGCCAAGCCGTTTCGTTGCAATGTTCGCGATCTGATGACCCCTGCGGAGCTCAAAGCGAGCGGGTCGATCAAACAGTTTGATCGTGAGACGCTGCGAAAGCTTTACGCCGCTGCTTCCGATTTCCAAAAGTGCTTGATGCTTATGGGGCTGTTTACCGGCGCGACGCAGCAGGAGCTTTCGATCCTCGAGAAAGGCGAGTTCGATCTCGATCGTTCCGAGCTAATCCATTTTCGAAACAAGACGAAGATTGAGGGACGGTTCTGGCTGCCGCCCGAGCTTGTTGATTTGGTAAAGAAGCAGTTTCAGCGAGATCCGGGCGACGCAGTCGCGTTTCGGACGTCCGAGGGAAGGGCGCTGGTCACGTTTCGAGATGGCCGCGAAGTGTCGGATGCAGTTCGGCAGACTTGGGACGATCTAAGGCGTGCGGCGGGCGTTCCGAATGCGCTCTCGTTTAAGTATCTGCGAAAGTTTCTGGGCGATTGGATGATGCGTCACGCAGGTGAATCGCTCGCGCAGGTTGCGCTGAGTCATGTCCACAGAGTGTCTTGACCAAGAATTATACTTCGAGCCGCGATTTCGCACGTTTCTCGCAGCTGCAACACGAGATGTATGAAGAGTTACAAGCGGCTAAAGTTTTCCTGAAGAAATAAAGACACCTGCTAAAGTTCGATAAGCTGCTAGACGAACGACAACCTCGTTCGCTCGTTTGAAACGGCCAGAAGAGGCACTACGGAGCGCTCGGCCTCAGCTGCAAAGCCAATCTCGGCAACGGCGACCTTTGGCCGACCGGCTTCGCCATCCAGGATTTGGTGAATTGCGAAGCTTGCAGTTTCGCCCATCAATCAACCCACCTCAAGGACTTCGCCCCTCAGTTTTCAGTCCTGTGCAACTTTCCCCTCGTCTCGCCACCCTCACGATTCCGCATTCTGGGCATCGCTCCGGCGTGGCGCGTAGGTCGTAGCCGCAGTTGGCGCATAGATTTCGCGACCGCTGACGGATTCGACGTTGTAGTTCATATATCCAAAGGGCAGGGGAAACCGCCAAGAGCAGCCCGAGCAGCCAGAAGGGGACGACGACGCGAACCGCGTACTGCGCGCCACCAGTTCCACAATGCCAGCTTTGTGAGATCACGCGCACGCCACAGAACGAGTGAATCGTTAGGCCTTCCTCCGCTGCCTTACCCTCCCACTGCACAAGGCAATGAACCGCATCGCTATGGATAATGATCCACCTCCCCCGACCACATGCCATGGCCGCGCGACAACCCAAAGCCCTAACACCGCCATCAAACCCAGCGTCGAAACAGCCGCCAATGATTTCCAGAGAAAGTGTCGCACGGCGCACTCGATCTCGACGTGGCGGTTCTAAATAGAGGCGCGCGATCTTGCGTCTTTTAATAAAACTGGCATCCACTTCACGCGAGGGCCTCGCACCAACGAGGCCGGAAGGGATGCCAGACAATGAACCGACGGATCGTACTCGCCCCGGCGACGCGACGGAAGCTTAAACAGGAGGCGCGCTGGACCCTCGACGCCCGCTATCGCACACGCTGTTCGATCGTGCTGCGGGCCGACGAAGGGTGGAAGCCGGCCGGATTGCCGCGGCGCTCAGCTGCTCGCCGTCGCACATCAACCGCACGATCAATCGCTTCGTCAGCGATGGTTTGTGCGGCTTGATTGACCGTCGCGAGTACAACGGCACGCTCAAGGCGGATGAACGTTACGTCGTGACGGTGCGTCGCATGCTGCGCAAGCGGCCACGCGACTTTGGGCATCGCCGCACCACCTGGAGCAAGCGTCTGTTGATCGCGACGGCGAAGAAGCAGACGGGACGGCTGACATGGGCGAAGTCGAAGAGAAAGAACAGCCTGCTGTTCATCGAGCTGCTGAGGAAGCTGCGAAGCTGCACGCGAACAAGAAGGCGATCCACGTGATCCTGGATAACTTCGCCCTCCACTCCAGCCGCCAGACGCAGCGCTGGCTGGCGGAGAACGGGCAGCGCATCCGGCTGCACTTTCTGCCGCCGTACTGCCCGGACGACAACCGCATCGAGCGAAAGTTGTGGCGTGAGGTGCACGCGAACGTGACGATCAATCATGACCGCAACGCCATCGAAGCGTTGTGCGACGACGTTGTGCAGTACCTGATGGCTCAAAACCGCCGAGCCATCACCATCGCAGAATCACGGGCGGCTATTTAGGTGACAATCCCAATTAACACATCCCCCTCATCCGCGGTCGCGTGGTTCGTGCCGTCGCCGCCGTCGAGGCGATCGATGCCGCTGTCGCCTTTGAGGTAATCATCGCCGGCTTCGCCGAAGAGGCGGTCCTGGCCGGATCCGCCGTAGAGCGAGTCGTTACCGTTTCCGCCGTACACGCGATCGTTTCCGCTGTCCCCCGAGAGCGTGTCGTTCCCGCCATTCCCATTGAGCCGATCGTTCCCCGCACCGCCAAAGATCAAATCGCGCCCGCCGCCTCCGGTAAGCGTATCGTTCCCATCGCCCCCGCGCAGCGTGTCGTTGCCGTCACCGCCGAAGAGATACGCGCTGGGCACGTCGGAGTGCACGATGACTTGGTCGTCGCCGATGAAGCTTTCGATATCGAGTAAGTGGATCGAGCTTGCGCTGAACCTTTGCACGCTTCCACTGATGTTCACGAAAAGCTGGCCACCATGCCTAGAGACGTCGATCACGTCATTGTCGGCTGTTCCGGCAATGTCGAGCACTCCAGCCAAATTCGTCGCCCGCCGCGGTGACGCGCGGATCTCGACTGAGTCGCCCGTTAATCGCAACACGCCATCGTCCGCATGCGGTGTGACTGTCGCGATGAATCGACCTTGCGGGTCGAACGCGGATTTATCGGGAGATGGGATGGGCGTAGAGCCGCCGCTCCCAAACGTTGTGTCGATCGAACCGTCAGGGTTGAGGCGCGTAATGAGGGTCTGGTCATTGTCGCCAGTTGTCCCGGGATTATTGCCAAGTGTGTAGTATTTTCCGTCCGTCGCGCCATCGGGTGCGACGAATATTGTGCTCACCGAGGAATGACTGACGGTCGTTCCGGTTGGGCCAAAGACGTACAACTCATTCGTGGATGTGGTCACGATTGAGTCGGCTACCTCTTCCGTGAAGTAGACCGTTCCATTGCTTCCACCGAAGACGTTCGTAGCCGAGTTCGGGCTGTTGGTTCGAGAAGCGGTGATCGCCGGGTCGACGGCAAAAGATCCATCGATTCTTCCGTCCGCGTTCATTCTTCCCACGGCAACATCTGTTTCTTTGCCAGTCTCAACACCCGAATCATCAAAGAACGGCTCGGTGAAGCTGCCTGCATATAAGATTTGATCGCCGGTGAGCGCGAACGCATTGACTACGTTGGTTTTCGGAATGAGAGCAAAGCCGCCAACGCCGAAAGACGAATCGAGCGTCCCAATTCGAGTCACGCAAATTAAGGCACCTTCCGTCAACTGGTCAGCCCGCCCTTGAGATGCAAAGATTAAGCGTCCGCGATAATCAAACTTCGCGGCTTCGATGAAGGGCCCCGATTGATCGATTTCGCCAAGGTCGACGGTAGCCATGCCGTCATGACCAAACGCGGCGTCGGGCGCGCCGGTCGCGTCGAACATTGCGATGACGACGCGATCATGAGGTGCGCCTTGATCGTCGCGAAAGAACGCAGCCGCGCGCCCCGTTTGGGGATCGACGGCGACACCTTCGATCTGAAGAGTATCCGACAAAGCGACGACGCCATTCACGCCGTAACTCGTATCGCGCGTGCCGTCGTTGTTAATGCGGATGAATTCCGGATTGCCAGAGACTGGATCTTCGATGGTGGCAATTACCTTCCCATCGCGTGTTCCGCCGGGCGGAAAGTTGTAGACCTCGGCTTTGAATATCCCCTTCGGCCCAAACGCGGGATCAAGATCCCCCGCACTCAACATCCGCCGCGGTTCGAGTTGGTCGATCATCCGGCCCCATTTGGTGAAAAGCGCCATCCGGTCCCGCGATTATGCGGCGAGGGCGGGGAGTTGTCTAAATGTTCCTGTCGACGAAGTGACTTGAGCCGCCTGAGCTTGCGACCGTATATTGGCCGGAGCGCGCGGCGCGTTCTCTTGCGCGGTCAGGTTAAACACTCGTTGGCAATCACATGAAGACCCTCGCCGAGGACGAGTTTCTGCAGTGGGCATCGACGAAGGGGCTCGGGCCCGATCCCAAGTACCCGCAGTCCGCCGTGCTCGATTTCCAGGCGGGTTCTGAATCGCGGTTCTGGGAGGTCCCACGAGAGCCGGAGCGTCGCCCCTACTTTCTGGCGTCGCTGATCGATCTGATGGCAGGCTGGCAGACGTGCTACGTCTGGCGGCACCTCGGCAGCTGGCCGGACCCGAAGCACATCCATCCTCTCCGCATCAATGATGCGGTTGAGATGCTCATCCTTAAAGGTCTCGGGTTGCCTCTCGCAACGGCGGCCGTGGTGCAGTTCTCTCGGGACGAGCGAGAGAAGCTGGTCACGCTCCTGTTCACAACGACCGTGTTCGGCTGGTCGGTCGGCGAAGACCTTTACGTCGTGCCGGATCACGCGCGGCAGATTATTCAGACGGACCACCATGATGTCGTGCATGCGTCGTTCGCCGATCCGGACGACTTGAAGCGATGGATATCAAAGATGTCGGAGGAAGGCTTCGATCTGCCGGACGAGCCGCCAGATGCAACGTTCAAGCGTCCCACGTGGATGGATGGTAGTGACCGCTGACCGCGCACTGCAACGACGCGCCGACTACTCCGCCACCCTCGCCGTTCCGCATTCCGGGCATCGCTCCGGCGTGACCCGGAGGTCGTAGCCGCAGACCACGTATAAGTCAGTCGGCACCGGCGCGCGTGGTCGACGCAAGATGCAACCGATTGTGAAACCGGCAAGATAAAGCCCCGACCACAGCACGTTCTCCAAGGCCGATGGTCGCGAATGCAGGGCAGTAGTGCGCCACGCCTGAAAAAATGCCGACGGAACAACGAGCGGTGCTCCAACGAAGAAAACCACGGCCCCGAAGTAGTTAGCCTCCCCATGCGATGTTAAGGTCCAAGGGTCGAGGACCAGCATGAGAAATAGCTGGCGACAATGTGCGCTCTTAGGAGCCGAAGCAGTTTTATCCGTTTCCTGATCGCGCACTCGACCACGACCAATGCGACGAAGATGATCAGTCCCCCGATGAGAAGCTTCGACCAGTGATTCATCATTCCCCATCACCATCGTAGATGAGTGTGCGAGGAACGAGAATGCACAATCGTAAGCTACTCCGCCACCCTGGCCATTCCGGATTTCGGCCACCGTGCCGCCGCGAGTGCGATCACCCAAGAACATGCGCGAGAACATGAGAGATCAACAGTGCGACGAATCCTACCCCTCCGATCGTTTGGCTCAGTGGCCAGTTCATCTCGTTCGATAGGACGAATCCCGTCGCGAGAAAGATCAGCGAGAGGATAGCCGAGACGACAAGCGCGACAGGAATGCGCTTCGCCCATGGAAGCACGGTCGCGGGAGGCAAGAAAAGCATTGACAAAACCATCACGATGCCAAGCGAATCCGTGCCAAGTAGCGTGGTGATCGTGAGCAGGAGGAGAAAAAGCGCATCCCATCGGCGAGGATTGAGTCCAGCAAGTTCCGCGGCGGCGGGAGCTTGTGCAATGAGCAGCCATCGCCGCCACAAAGCAGCGCACGTGATCGCGACAAGCAGCAGGATCGGCGGGACAATCATCGCGCGCTCCTCCGTCACCGCGACGTCAATACCGGTGAACAGTGTTTGCATTCGGCTCACTTCCTGGCCCTTGTTCGCGATGAGAAGAAACGAGAGACACATCCCCGCGACGTAGAACGAGGGAAGAACCCACGCGCCGATGCCTCTTCGTTTGGCGAGAACGAAATACACCAGGGCCGCGAGCGCCACCGCGATGGGTGGGGGAAAGCTTTTCCACCCTTCGAGTTCATAGCGCAGGGCGATCGCAGCTCCAACGGCGACGATTTGCGGAAGCGCGAGCGCCATCAGCGCCTCGCCGCGTAAGAGCACGAACAGTCCCACGATGCTTCCGGCGAGTCCCAATGCGGCGGCTGTTTTGAGTGACGGGGCGAACAGACGAATGAGATCAAACCAGTCATTCCAACTCACGATCTCACCCCCGTCACCTGACGAGCGAGCGTCGTTGGTGTGACGATCTCGACATGCGCGGGATGTTCCGGATCGTCTGCAGCGTAGAGTCGCGCGACGCTGTCGCAAAGGCACGTCAAGTCTACGATCTCGTGCGAGATCATCACGACGGCCAATCCTCCGGCGGCGAATTCCTTCAGCAGTCCGAGCAGATTCTCGCGCGAATGGACGTCCAATCCGTCGGTCGGCTCATCGAGGATCAACACCTGCGGCTCGGACGCCATCGCCCCGGAGAGAAGAATGCGCTGCTGTTGTCCGCCCGTGTTGCGAAGCGCTTGGGCGCGAGATGCAATACGCCGAGCCGCTCCATCATCTCGCGAGCCTTTCGGGTTTGCGAGCGGACCCAGCCGAAGCGGGTCCGAGCCGAGATCGCGAGCAGCGCGGCATCGAGTCCGCTCATCGGCCAATTCAGATCGATCGCGCGGTATTGCGGCAAGTAACCGATGCGCAGGTCTGCCTGACGCTCGACCGATCCGCGCAGCGGCCTCAAGAGTCCACTCAATCCGCGGACAAGCGTGGTCTTTCCGGCACCATTTGGACCGAAAATGCCGAGCGCTTGTGCGGCGCGAAGCTGAAGCGCGTTGACGCGCACCACCTCGCGCTCGCCGTAACCGAACACTGCGTCGCGGACATCAATGAGCATTGGCGTGCTCCTGCGTGGTCGCGCCGGATTCCGGCTGCACGCCGGCGGCTTGAGCGGTCTCGATCAGCTTCTTCACGTCATAGCGGAAGAGCTCCTGATACGAGTTCGCCTCGGGCACGCCATTCACATGATCGGGCAGGACAACCATCTTCGCGCCGGCCTGGTCCGCGATGTACTGCGCCAACTTGCTGTCGTCGTACGTTTCGCAAATGACAACCTTCACGTTCTGGGCTTTCATCAGCTGGATGGTCTGCTTTACCTGCGCCGGTGAAGGAGTGATGGCGGGATGCGGCTCGATCGTGCCGACGATGTCGATGTCGACTGCGTCGGCGAAGTACTCCCACGCGGCGTGAAAGGTGACGACCTTCAGCCCCGCATATGGCGCGAACGTCTTTTTGATCTCATGGCTGAGATCGCTCATGCTGTTC
>JAICIO010000007.1 GCA_025924315.1 Phycisphaerae bacterium | reverse complement strand
TAGTCCTCGACGCATCTTGCGCCGAGTCGGCCGCGGATTACCGCGTCCGATCACCCACAGGAATGTCGGTGCCACCGGAGGGTTGGCTGGCCTTAGGAAAGTAACGCAGGGTAGTCACGCCTCCCTCTCCCGGCGTACCGGGAGAGGGAGACAAACCGCGTACGCGGATTACGTCGTCGGCTTCGAACCGATGAGGGCATCCGCGAAGATCTCGCCGGGCTGCAGGTTTACATCGATCAGCGGGGTGCTGTAGGTGTAACCGCTGGGGAACTCGCGGCGGACGTGGTACGTGCCGGCGGCGAGGTCGGTGAAACTGAAGCTGCCGTCCGCGGCGCTAAAAGCTTGCACGTCGTTTGGATCGGGGAAGCCGTTGTTGTTGACGTCGAGGAAGACGCGCTTGCCGCTGGTCTTCTGTTCGCCGGTGTCGTACTGACCGTTCTCGTTGGTGTCGTTGAACGTGAATCCGCGAATGATGCCGGTCTGCTGCGAAACGGGTTTCGATCCGATCGCGACGGCGGCGACGCTTTCGCCGCTGCTTAAGTCGATGTCGATCGGCGCCGTGCTGTACGTCCAGCCGCTCGGAAAGACGCGGCGAACGTGATAAGTCCCGGCGGACAGATTATTGAAGGTGAAACTTCCGCTGCTGTCGGTGACGACGCTGCGCTCGCCGCTGTCGAGCTGGCCGTTTTCGTTGGTGTCGAGGAACACCGTCTTGCCGCTCGTTTTCGGCTCGTTCGAGTCGTACACACCATCGGCATCCGTGTCGTCGAACGTGAAGCCGGAGATCGAGGTTTGCGTCGGCGGCGGATTCGTCGGGCCGGCCTTCGATCCGATCGCAAGATTGGTGATCGTCTGTCCTGCTGCGAGCGTCACGTCAATCGCGGCGGTGCTGTAGGTCCAGCCGTCGGGGAACACGCGTCGCACGTGATATGTGCCGGCGGGGAGATTCGTGAAACTGTAGTTCCCGCTCGAGTCGGTGACAGTCGACCGCTCACCGGCATCGAGGGCGTTGTTGCCGTTGGTGTCGAGGAAGACGGTTTTGCCCCCGGTCTTCACTTCACCCGTTTCGTACTGCCCATCGACGTTTTTGTCATCAAACGTGAAGCCGACGAGCGAACCCGTTTGCGGCGGAGGCGACGACACCGGCTCCGATCCGATCGCAAGGTTGCCCAGGTTCTGACCCGCCGCGAGCGTTACGTCGATCGGCGCGGTGCTATAGCCATAGCCCGCGGGGAAGACGCGGCGAACGTGGTAGGTTCCGGCGTCGAGATTGCTGAAGGTGTAATTGCCATTCGCGTCGGTGACGGTCGAGCGTTCGCTGGCGTCGAGCGTGCCATTGCCGTTGGTGTCGAGGAAGACGGTTTTCCCGCTGGTCTTTTGCTCGCCGGAATCGAACTGGCCGTTGGTGTTGGTGTCGTCGAAGGTGAAACCGGAGAGCGACCCCGTCTGCGGCGGGCTTTGATTGCCGAGTTGGATCGCGGCGATGAGCGGACCGGGGACGCTTGAGTTGTCTGCGGTCACGTATCCGGCAATATAGAGGCGCCCATTCGCGCCGACCACTGCGTTGAGCGGCACATCGACCGGAGCGAAGTTCGCGACGGCTGCGCCGCTGTCGCCGAACGTTGCATCGAGGTTCGTCGGATCGACAACGTAGCGGCGGATGATGATGTCTTCCGGATCGATTCCATTGTTGAGGTCGGTCAACCCGTCGACTACCAACGCCTTTCCGTCTGATTGCACTGCGAGAATCCCGTCATCCGGAATCGGGCTGACGGAGAGTTCCTGTCCGTTGCTGGTTAGATGCGCCAGCGCGGTGTTGGAAGCTTTGGCCTTGACGAGGACGCTGCCATCGGGCGCGAGCTCGAGCTGGCCGAATAGGAAAGGGTTGCCGAGCTGGTAGGTGCCATCGCCGGCGAACGTATCGTCAACCAGACCATTGCTGGTCAAACGTCCGACCGCGCCGCCGTCGGCAAAGAGACTGTACACAACTCCGCTGTAGACGATGCGATCGTCGGCTTGAACCGCCAGATCCGACACGTCGATGTCGGAGGTGGACCCAGTGCCCTGGCCCCCGAACGCCGTGTCAATTGAGCCGTTCGTGTTGAAGCGTGTGATGGTGCCGTGAAAGTCGGCAAAACTCGCGGCGAGGATGATCTTACCGGTCGATTGGAGCGCGATGAGGCCCGATTGTTCCCTTTCCTGGCTGTAATTTTGGAGGACCTTTCCGTTGTCGCCGAACGACGTATCGGGCGTGCCGTTGCTGTCGTAGCGAAGCAGGACGAAGGCGCGATCGGGATTGAAGACGTCTGTGGGATTGATGACCCCGCTCCCAAGGACAACGATCTTTCCGTCCGACCCGATGGCGAGGCTCTCGCCAATTTCGTCGCTGCCGAATGCATCAATGATCACAGAGCCGTTGTTTCCGAAGCTGGTATCCCGCGTGCCGTCAGCGTTAAAGCGGACGAGATAGATATCCTGGTTGTGCGATGCGAGCGATTCGGTGAAGCCGAGGGCGACGACCTTGCCATCGCTTTGAGTTTTGACATCCGCGAACTGCGCGACCTGTTGCGTGAGGTCGCGCGTGACAATGCCGCCGATGCCGAAGGCGCTGTCGAGCGCAGCGCTGTTCGCAGAGCTGAAACGTGCAAGAAACGGCAGGGAATATTGTTTGCCCGAAATACCGCCTTCGAGAATTCGACCGTCGCCGAGAACCTTGACGCTGTCTACGGTGGTTTCGTCGTACACCTTGAACAGCTTCGTGCCAGCCGAGGCGAAGGACGTATCGAGCGTGCCATTGCTGTTGAGACGAAGAACTGCGCCCTGCGGCGGTTGATCGACGACGTTCGTGCTGCCACCGAGCACAATCTTCCCGCTGGACTGAAGACCGAGGCCCCGGAACTGGTAACCGGTGGTTGAGTAAAGCCCGCTGCTGGCGAAGCCGGTGTCGGTCGAGCCGTTGCTGTTGAAGCGGATGACCTGCGTGTTCGAGACGCCGACGATTTTGCCGTCAGACTGGATGGCGACCTCTTCTAACTCTCCGCTCGTCGACGTGACGCGTTCGCCATTCCCATTGAAGGTCGTGTCGAGCTTGCCGGATGTTGTGTAACGGAAGAGGGCGAGCTTCAGCCCGCTGGGCGATCCGGCGCCGGCGGTGACGATCTTCCCGTCCGACTGGATCGCGACGGCGTTCATGCGCTCGCCGTTGCCGGTGATATTCGTGAGGACCTTTCCGTCGCCGTCGAAGGTGGTGTCGAGTGCGCCACTGGTAGTGTAGCGCGCGAGAGCGACCTGGCCGTTGGAACTGCCGACGGCGACGATTTTGCCATCCGATTGGATCGCCAGATCGCGAATTCCGCCCGATGCGCCGTTTCCAAAGTCAGTGGTCGCCATGCCGTCGCCGTCGAAGCTCGAATCGAGCTGCCCCGTCGAAGTCAATCGCATAATGGCGAAGAGATTATCGAAGCGTCCGCCGAGAACGATCTTTCCGTCGCTCTGGACAGCGACGGCCATGTTCTGGGCTACGGGCGTGTCAGGACTATTGGGCCCCCAGGGCAGCACAGCGGTGCCACCATTGCCAAAACTCGTGTCGAGCGTTCCGTTCGGGAGATAGCGCTGAACCGCGAAATCGAATTGGTCGGGCGTGATCGCAAGCGACGCGACAATCTTGCCATCCGACTGCACTGCCACATCGTTGATCGAGCCCCGCGGCGCGAGGTTTGGAATATTGAGACTGACACCGTCACCTGCGAACGTTGGATCGGGATTGCCCGCGCTGAGAAGCTGGCGGTTCTCCAATTGCTCAATCATCGCGCGGACGGTGCGACGGGTGGCGGATTGAATTGCGGCGCTGGTGCGGCGAGAGGAAAACATATGGGCTCCAATTAAAAAGGCGCGATCGACCCATCCGCCGGTCGCGCGGTTGTTGGCAGTCAGGTTTTCAAGTGACTGGGCATTCCCACCTTTGCGATAAACGGCCCAACATACTTATGCCGTTGGCTTTGATCCAATCGAAACATTGCTCACTTGATCGCCGTCGTTCAAGGCCAGATCGATCAGCGGTGTGCTGTAGGTGTAGCCGGACGGAAACACGCGGCGGACGTGGTACGTTCCGGCCGACAAGCCTGTGAAGCTGAAGTTGCCGCTGCTGTCCGTCACCATCGAGCTCTCGCCGCTGTCAAGCTTGCCGTTGTTGTTTGTGTCGAGGAAGACTGTCTTGCCGCCGGTCTTTTGCTCGCCGGTGTCGTATTGGCCGTTGGTGTTCGTGTCGTTAAACGCGAACCCGGCGATCGATGCAGTCTGCGGCTGCGGCGCGGAGATGGGCTTCGATCCGATCGCGAGATCTTCGACTGTCTGGCCTGCACTCACCGTGATATCGATCGGCGCGGTGCTATAGGTGTAGCCATTCGGAAAGACCCGGCGGACATGATATGTGCCGGCAGCGAGCCCAGTGAATTTGTAGCGTCCGTCGCTGCCGGTCACGACTGAAGTTTCGCCGGCGTCGAGTTTGCCGTTGTTGTTCGTGTCGAGGAAGACAGTCTTGCTGGCAGTCATCTTCTCACCGTATTCGAACACGCCGTCCGTATTCGTGTCGTCGAAGGTGAAGCCGTAGAGGGTCGCAGTTTCCACGGTCGGCGCTGAGATTGGCTTGGATCCGATCGCAAAGTTGCCGGGGTTCTGGCCCGCGCCGATCGTGACGTCGAGTACCGGCGTGCTCTGCGTGTAACCGCTCGGATAAATCCGGCGGATCTGATACGTGCCTGCGGGAAGATTGTTGAAGCTCCAGGCGCCGCTGGAGCCTGTGACGGTCGATTTCTCACCGGCGTCGAGTTTGTCGTTGCCGTTGGTGTCGATGAACACCGTCTTTCCGCTCGTCTTCGGCTCACCAGGTTCGTACTCGCCGTCGAAGTTCGTGTCGTCGAAGGTAAACCCGGAGATTGACCCAACCTGCGGCGCGGGCGCGGAGGTCGCGCGCGAGCCGATGATCAGATTGCTGATCGTCTCCCCGCCGGCGACGTTGACGTCGATCAGCGCGGTGCTGTAGGTCCATCCGGTTGGGAAGACGCGCCGGACGTGATATGTGCCGTCGGTCAGATTCGAGAAGGTGAAATTGCCACTGGAGTCCGTGACGGTGGATTGCTCGCCGGCGTCGAGTACACCGTTGCCATTGGTGTCGAGGAAGACGGTTTTACCGCCGGTTTTCTTTTCGCCGCTGTCGAACTGCGCGTTGTCGTTGGTGTCATCGAAGGCGAAACCGGTGAGCTTATTACTCGCGCCGCCGAAGACTTCGATGTTCGTCACGGAATCGGCGACGCTGCCCGTGTCGCGCTGAGCCGTGTCGGTTCCCGCTCCGCCATCCAGCGTGTCTTTCGTGCCGTCCAGCGCGTAGATCGTATCGTTGCCATCCTGGCCGAAGAGATTGTCAGCGCCAGCTCCGCCGACGACCGTGTCGTCGCCATCGCCGGCGTAAATCGTGTCGTTTCCGCCGTTGCCTTGAAGCGAATTGTTCTGCGCGGTGGCGACGATGCGATCGGCGCCGGATCCGCCGTTGATGTTCTCAATGTCGCTCGAAACGTTGTCGCCTTCGCCCGCCGCGCCGTCATTGGCGACGTTATCGAGCGAGATGTTGAGCTTCTCCGACCGGAACTGATAGTCCGCGAGATCAACGCCGCTGCCGCCCTGGAAGAAGTCGGCGCCAAGCCCCCCGTCGAGCGTGTCGTTGTCATTCTGGCCGTATAGCGTGTCGTTGTTGTTCCCGCCCGAGAGGAAATCGTTGCCGTCGCCGCCTTCGAGCTGATCGTCACCGTCTTCGCCAAAGAGCGCGTCGTTGCCGCCGTTGCCTCGGAGCGTGTCGTTGCCTTTCCCGCCTATGAGGACGTCGTCGTTATTGTCGCCGACGATCAGATCGTTGCCGCTGCCACCTTTCACCTGCGATGCGAAAATCTCATCGCTTTCACCCGCCTGTCCGCTTGGCTGCAAGCCCAAGCCCTCGAGATCAAGCGTTAAATCGGCGGTTCGTGCGCTGTAGTCGACGACCGTCGCGCCGTACCTGTCATTGCCCAGGCCGGCGATGACCGTGTCGTTGCCGGAGTTGCCGGCAACAAAGTCGTTGCCCGCGCCATCGGAAAGCAGATCATCTCCTTCGCCACCATAGATTTGCGAATTGCCACTGCCATCGGAAATGGTGTCGTTTCCCGTGCCGCCAGAGATCGTCCCACCGATCGTGATGGCGCTGGAGACATTGATCGTGTCGTCACCCTCTACACCGGTGATGGTGAAGTTCTTGACGCTGCTGGCCGGGAACGATTTGCTGACGCCGTTCACCGTCGTGACCATGTTTGATCCGCTCAGCGCGACGTTGATCGTATCGTTGCCGCTCGAGCCATTGATGATGAGCTCGCCATCGGAAGAAAGTTGCGCGCGATCCGAGCTTCCCCCGCCCTGCACCCGGGCGATGGCCAATCGTCCAGCCACGCGGCCAGCGAGCACGAAACGTCCACTGGAGTCGATGGCGAACGCTTCGGCAAATTCTTCGCGGTCGGAATATGGCGTACTCTCGGCAAAGCTGTAGGTTCTGCTTCCATTGCCGGCGAAGCTCGCGTCCATCGTCCCGTCGCTGTTCAGACGCATCAGCAGCATGTCGTCGTCGCCGTTCTCGAAAGGGCGGCTGCCTCCGGCGACGACGATCTTTCCATCGCTTTGAACCGCGAGATCCTGCACGTAGAACCAGCCGAGCCCGTCTCCGGTGATCCCGTTGCCGGTAACACCAAAATTGGAATCGTACGAGCCGTCGCTGTTGAGGCGGATAAAGATGAGGTTGCTGTCGCGGTCGTTCCCGGCGATTACGATCTTTCCGTCGGATTGAACCGCTGCGGCGTACGCAACCTCATTGTCATCGTCCGTATAGAAGAAAAGTCCCTGATCGGCGAAACCGGTATCGATCGCGCCGCCGCTGGTGAGACGCACGACACCGAACCCGCTGGCGTTGTAACTGTTGTCTTCGCCGGTGAGGCGCTCGGCATAACCGGTGGCGACGAGCTTTCCGTCGGATTGCAGATCGAGATCGTAGACCTTGAAGAACGTCGCCGGCGTGACGCCGGTGAGAGTGCGCACGCCGCTTGCGCCGAATGTGGTGTCCAGCGAGCCATCGCTGTTCAGTCGCCGGACGGTGCTTCCCGATCCGACGTAAATCTTGCCGTCGGAGGCTCGAACCATGACGTCCGCGGCGTAGTTGGCGATGCCATCGCCACCGCCGAAGGTCGAGTCGAACGTGCCGTTGCTGTTGAGGCGGATGACTGCCGTTGGAGCGCCGATGAGGAGCTTGCCGTCGGGTTGAATGATCAGCTTGGATCCCCACCCCAGATCGCTCAGCAGTGTCCCGCCGTTTGCGAAGGTGGTGTCGAGGGTGCCGGTGCTGTTGAACCGGCGGACGATCAGTTTGTCCGAGAAATCATTCGCCCCGGTTGGCGTATATCCGACGGCGACGATCTTCCCATCGCTCTGGATCGCGACATCGTTCCATCCTCCACCTTTGCCCGTGACATCGATGGCGACGCCGTCACCCGAGTAACTGGTATCGACAGCGCCGGCAGCGGTCAGGCGAAGGACTTCGAGATCGGACTCCGAACCTCCGGAACTGGCGAGCAGGATCTTGTTGTCGGATTGAATGACCGTTGAGACAGCAGCGTACGCGGCGAACGATTGCACCTTTGCGGTCGTTTCAAGCGCTCCATCGCTCGAGAAGATCAGTGCGTTGAAAAAGTTTCCGGGTGAGTCGCTGGTGGAATCGACCCAGCTGACGACGAACTTTCCGTCTGGACGCACGTCGAGGTCCTGCGGATGCAGGTTGCCGACCGTCACGAAGCCATCGCCACCGCCGAAGGACGTATCGATCGATGCATCGGCGTTCAGCCGATACACACGGTTGTCGTGCGTCAACACGAGGATCTGCGAGCCCTGGGCGACCGCCTGGTAGCCGTAGTGAACGGAAGGCGTGCGAATGCCGTAATTTGCATCGACATCGCCCGACGACGTAAGCTTCGCGACGAACAGATCCGTCTCGCTGTTGCCGAGCTGATCACCCACGAAGAGCACCGACCCGTCAGAATTCGCGATCGCACCGACCGCCTGGTCTCCCGTTCCGCTTGAGATCGTCGCAATGCCGTCGCCGCTATACGAAAGATCCAGTGTTCCGTTGGAATTGAAGCGGGTGACATAGAGGTCCTCCGCACCGTCGAAGTAACTGCCGCTGGCGAGCATCACCTTTCCGTTTGCCTGCAGGATCTGGAAACTGGAGTATGAATCGATCGCAGTGGAAAGTTTCGCGTAGCCGCTGGTCCCGAACGAGGTGTCGAGCGCGCCTGTGGACGTGTAGCGCGCGAGAACCGTTTCCGGGTGTATTGGATCCAGATCAAGGCCGGCGACGAGAATTTTCCCGTCTGCCTCCACCGCCATCGTGCGCGGGATCAGTGCGCTGTCGGTGATGATGCCGTCGCCACCGCCGAACGTCGCGTCGACGCTGCCGTCGGGGTTGTAGCGCGTGATGCTGAGCTGCGACGCATTACTGCTGAAGGGCGTCTCTGTCGCGGCGACGAGCAATTTGCCATCCAATTGGAGCGCGCTCGCGCTTGCGTACGTGTCGATAGGTGCAGGTATCTGGGAACCGCCATTGGCGAACGACGTGTCGAGATCGCCGGCGCTGAGCAGCTGGCGGGTTTCGAGTTGTTCGATCATGGCGCGGGCGGTTCGATTTGCGGCGGCGAGGACGGCGCTCGGTCGGCGAGGGGGGAACATATATGGGCTCCAAATCAAAAATGCACGAACGGCCCATCCGCCGGTCGTGCGATCTCTGCATCAGGGTTTAAAAAAGAACGCGCATTCCCACCTTTGAGGGGAACAGCAACGCACGCGAAAATGACTCTCACGCCACATCGCGCGTTGGTTGTCTGCCTTATATTGTAGTGGAATTACCGAGAAATGTTGAAGGGCGGATTTTGCAATTCCGTTTGCGTCGCAAGAGTCGGATTGAAGACAACATACACCTCGCGGCTACGCGAGGATGTGTTCGATCGACGACGCGACGTCGCTCGCGTTGAACGTGCCGCTGTCGGTGCCGCTTCCGCCGTTCACGATGTCGGATGCGGCGGCGGACGAGATGATCGTGTCGTTCCCGGATTCGCCCATCATTGTGTTGTCGCCGCCCGAGCCGAGCATGCGGTCGTTGCCGGCGCCGCCGTCGAGCGTGTCATTGCCGGCGTTGCCGTAGAGGAAATCGTTTCCGCCGGCGCCGTAGGCTTGATCGTTTCCACTGCCGGTGACGAGCGTATCGACCCCGCCGTTGCCGAAAAGACGATCGTTGCCCGCGCCGCCGTCGAGCCAGTCAGCGCCGAGATTTCCCGCGAGCTGATCGTTGCCGCCTTCGCCGGCGAGCGTGTCGCCGTTCGCGCCGCCGTCGAGCACATCTGCACCGATTCCGCCGATGAGCGAATCGCGGCCATCGCCGCCGGTCAGCGTGTCGTTGCCCGCTCCGCCGTAAAGCGTGACATTCGCGGTCGGATCGATGTTGCTGATCGAATCGTTTCCGGATCCCCCAATCACGCCGTTGATCTCAATGATGGTGTCGCCTTCGCCCGCCTCGCCCTGCGTCGCGGTCGTCACGCCGAGCTTCACGATGACCGGATTGGTGCGCGAGGAATAATCGACGAAGTTGTTCCCCGTCGCGCCGAACATGAAATCCGCGCCCGCGCCGCCGTCGAGCGTGTCGTTTCCGCCGAGGCCTTGCAGGCGATCGTTCCCATTTCCGCCGGCGAGGTAATTCTCGCCGCCGTCGCCGGTGAACTGATCGTCGCCGTCGCCGCCGAGCATCGTCGTGCGCAGCGTGATCGCATTGTCGCCGACAACGAAATCGTCCCCGCCGCCTGCATCGAGATAGATGCGCTTGATCTGCGATTCGGAAAAACTCAGCGTGCTTTCGTTGAGCGCGACTTGAAGCTGATTGCCGGAACGCGTCAGGCTGATCGAATCATCGCCATTGGTGCCGGTGATGAGCAGCGTTCCCGACGCACTGATATGAGCAAAACCCGCGGCGAATAACCGCCGCGTTTCTAACGACTCCATTGGTCACACACCTCGGATCAACAACCTCCGGAACCTCCATGCACAAGCGTCATTGCACGCGAACGGCTCGAAAAGGGCAGCGCCAAAAAAAGCGCGGTGTCCGCAGCGATCGCACTCTTGTAGGGTCCGCTTCAGCGGACCGGTAACTTTTTTTCGAACGGATGAATAACCGGTCCGCTGAAGCGGACCCTACGATCGTAGTGCGACCACCTCAAACCGGATAACTCGTCCTCTCCTCACCCTCCATTGAGGAGAGGAACGAGAAACATCTCACCCATCAGGCGATAAAGTTTTCAATATTGAGCACGTCGTCTTTCACGCTCGCGCTGTTGTCGACTTGGGCGGTGTCGGTGCCGAGGCCGCCATCGACATGATCGATCTCGTTGTCGCGCGTGCGGAAGGTGTCGTTGCCGCCGCCGCCGAAGACGGTGTCCTGGCCGGTGTTGCCTTCGAGGTAATCGCGATTGGCGCCGCCGTCGAGGTTGTCGTTACCGCTTCCGCCGAAGAGCGCATCGACGCCGTCTTCACCGAGAATGGTGTCGTTCCCGCTGTCGCCTTCGAGAATGTCGTCGCCTGATCCACCGCGAAGCGAATCGTCGCCGCCGTTGCCGATTACGTGATCGTTGCCGTCGTCGCCTTCGACGTAATCGTTGTTTCCGCCGCCGGAAACCGTGTCGTCGCCGCTGCCGCCGAAAACGGCATCGTTTCCGCCTTGCCCGTCGAGCGTGTCATTGCCCGCGTTGCCCTGGATGACGTCCGCGCCGATTCCACCGATGGCATAATCATTTCCACCACCGCCGCTGATGAAGTCGTTGCCTTCGCCGCCGTCGATGCGATCCGCGCCGACTCCGCCGATGATCGAATCGTCGCCGAGGGACCCGTCGATCGTGTCGTTCCCACCGCCGCCGTCGATCGTGTCGTTCTGATCGGTGCCGATGATGTGATTCGCCAGATCGTTTCCGTGGATGAAATGCCCGACGGTGTCGCCGTCGTAGAAGTTCTCGACGTTGGCGCCGACATACACATCATGAACGTCGAGAAGCCGCTCGCGATAATCTTCGGTGTCGATTCCGCTTCCGCCGTCAACTGTCGCGATCGCATCGTCAGCAACCGACTGAACTATGTCGTCACCCGACTCGCCAAAAAGGACCGGCGAATGCCCGGCGTCAATCTCAAACCGATCGTTTCCGCTGCCGCCGTAAGCGGTGTCGTTTGTCACATCGAAATCATTTCCAACAAACGGAAACTCGAAGACGTCGTCGCCGCCTTCGCCCCAGAGCACGACGGAATAAGCCGCCGGCCCCTCCGCTAACTGGTTCGCCGTCGCCTCGTTCACGACATGATCGTTCCCACCGCCAAGATGCGCGACGATCGCCTTCACCTTCGCGGTATCAAATGTGAATGTCGTGCCGTTCAGGATGACGTTCACGGGCCCCCGATAATCCTGCTTGAGCGTGAGCTCATCCGGGCCGGATGTGCCGGTAATGGATAGCGTCCCATCATCGCCGAGGACAACCGGTGATGGCGCGCTCGAAGTGCCGCCGCTGTTGATGGTGTTGTTACCGGTGCCGCCGTCGAGAACATCCGCGGAGTTGTCGCCTTGCAGCGTATCGTCGCCGCTGTTGCCGTAGAGTGTGTCTGTTCCTGCGCCGCCGTCGATAAAGTCGTTCCCGGCGCCGCCCTCGGCGTAGTCATTCCCCCCGGCGAGATGAATCACGTCATCGCCGGCGAGTCCGTACATGCGATTGTTGGCGGACGAGCCGGTGAGCGTGTCATTTCCCGCGCCGCCGACGATGTCTTCGACGCTCGATCGAACGTTGTCTTGTTCGCCCGATTCTCCGTCATTGGGAAGATCGTCGAGCGAGACATTGACTGGATTATTTCGAGCGGCATAGCTGACGGTGTCTTCTCCGTCGTCGCCTTCGATGTAGTCAGGACCTGTTCCGCCGTCGAGCAGATCGTTGTCGCTCCCGCCGGAAAGCGCATCTTGCCCGGCGTTGCCGTAGACGCTGTCGTCGCCGCTCTGGCCTTCGAGCACGTCGTTGTCCGCGCCACCCTCGAGTCGATCGTTTCCACTGCCGCCGATGAGCTGGTCGTTGCCACCCATTCCAAAGGCGGAGTCACTTCCGCCGCCGCCGTCGAGGTGATCGTCGCCGCCGTTGCCGAGGAGATAATCGTTTCCGCCTTCGCCGAAGAGGGAGTCGGCGTTATCCGAGCCGCTGAGCGTGTCCTGGCCGACGCCGCCGTAGATGGTGCTCGGACCGCCATCCTGTGTGTTTAAATAATCGTTGCCATCGCCGCCGTAGATGATTGAAGCGCTCGCGGAGCTGTACACGATGTCGTTATCCGCGCCGGCATCGATCTGCACGTTGAGAGTATGGAATGGCTCACCGACTTGGATGTAATCGTCGCCGCCGTACGAATTAATCCTCAGCGAAGTATTCGGATCGCTCGGGAAGAGAAGGACTTCACCGTTGATATTAATCGCGTTCGAATTCACCTTCCATCCGTCATGGTCGGAACTGACAATCTGATCGGCGCCGTCCGTCCCAACGACTTGGATTGAACCATCACTCAATGTCGTCACCGGCGAAACATAAGGCGTGTCTCCGCCGTCGTAGCGTGCGATTTCGAGCGGACCCTCTGCTGGTCCGAAAACGTCTGTCGAGGTGCCACCAATGGCTACATATTTTCCGCCGACTACGGCAATTCCGGCGAGGATATCGCTTGAGGGCACATCTTCGGGATCGAGAGTTTTATAGTCCGTGAAGTCGGTGCGGACAGTGCCGGCTTGCCCGAACGACGCGTCGCGGGTGCCGTCCGCGTTGTATCGCAGAAGTATAAAGTCTCCGAGGTCTGCTGCGCCTCCTTCGTACGCTAAGCCATCAACACCGACGAGCACTTTGCCATCCGACTGAAGCGCGATCTTTTGACCTAAGCTCGTGGAGAACGGATCGTTGATTGCGTAGTCAGACCATTGAAGCTTCCCGTCCGCGGAAAACTTGCCGACGGTGAAAAGCGACGGCTCGGTGCTTGTCAATCCGGTCACGTAGATCGAACTGTCCAGTCCGACAGCGACGTCGCTGAGACCGTTGTCGTCGTAGCCGTAGGCAATGACGGTGATCGCGTATCCCGGTCCGCCGCTGGCATCTTCACCGAGTGACGAGTCGTAGGTGAAAGAGCTGTCGAGCGTCCCGTCGCTGTTAAAACGCGCGATCCCATCCCAGGACGTTCGACCCGGTGCCTCGCCGAAGCCGACAACGACCGCCTTGTCGCTCGGGCCGATCGCCAGTGCTGTGCCTCCAACCGACGACGGCATCGAAGCAAAACCATTGTTGCCGTACGTCGTATCGAGATCGCCCGAGATCGTCAGACGGAAAAGTGTTCCGTACCCAACAAGCGAAACAATTTTGCCGTCGCTTTGAATAGCTACATCGTCTCCAGCGCCACCTGGGGTCGCAATCGTGGTGATTCCATCCCCGCTGAAGCTTGAGTCGAGACTGCCGTTACTCAACAACCGCACAACGGAAGTAGAGTTTTTCGTTCCACCGGAAAGAACGATGCGCCCCGATGAATCGACGACGATATTTGCTTCGAGCGCGTCGGCCGTTCCGATGCTGACGGTCGCGATCCCATCGCCGCTGAAACTTGTGTCGAGTGCGCCGTCCGCCGTGACGCGCGCAACGAAAAGATCTTTCCCGCTCGGGCCGTCGATCGTTCCGGCCGCGAGGATCTTTCCGTCGGACTGAGCGGTGCCATCGGTAATCGTAATGTTGCCGGGAATGCTCGCGGTAAACCGTCCGTCCCCGCTGAACATCGGATCAAGCTGGCCGGCACTGAGAAGGGTCCGGGATTCCAGCGATTCGATTGGATTAACTAAAGACTTCATACAACTCCCCTAACACTTTCCAGCAACCGCGGCAACGCAAAGACTCACCCAGGAGATTGAGCCATGATTTGGTCAACTCCGCCTCTCCCTGCCCCCCGACAGGGAGAGGAGCGAGAATTCACAAGTCCCTGAAATCGTAGAGCGCCGCGAAGCGCGAACGTTTGCGAAAAATCCCGAGCGGCGCTGCGGAATCCATTGATTCCCATAGATCTGCCAAACCGCCGGGTGATTGCGCGCAGTCCCCGCGCGCAGGCGCACCTACTTTGCGTTCGGTTCAATTGTTTTCAGATAAAGCGGGCCGACCGGTGCGTGTACTCCGGCCAACCTCCCCAGGAAATGCTCTCACCACTGCCGCGCCATACGCCGGACGCGACCACGGCTCGATGGCGAAACTTCTTTTGCCATCGATGTGCATCATACCCTGGTCCGATAAAATCGTTGAAGGCGGAAATTTCATCGCAGATTCCCCGATTCGCATTGGGAAATCGCACACCTCATCGTGGTTCTCGGACGCCCAGTTTTCGCCTGATCTGCTTCATTCCCCCAATCACTTCAACCGATGCAAATTAATGCAACGCTGGGTGCAGGCTGGATTTCTGCGCCCAATCCGCTCGCCAGACGGATCGGACATGTACGAGAAGTTCAAATGCCTCGACGGCCAGCACCCCTGGCGCGAGGTTTCGCCGGATGGATACGTCGACTATCACGCCCGCACGCGCCCCGGCGGACGCGTGGTCTATTTCAATTACGATCTGGCCCGCGAGCTCGAACTGATTCCCGCGAATCACGCCGATCAACTCACGCGCTCGCTCGAGCAATCGATCCTCGATACGTTCGCGCTGCAGATTATCAATGAGTACGACCTGGCGAAGGGCGGAATTGACCAGAAGACCGTGCGCCCGCATCCGTACATGGCGACGCGCTATTTACAGGCGCAGCACAAGGACAAGCGGGGGCTGAACAGCGGCGATGGTCGCGCCATCTGGAACGGCTGCATCAAAACCGCGAAGAAGATGTACGACGTTTCGAGCCGCGGCACCGGTGCGACGCGCCTCAGCCCCGGCGCGCAGATCGCGGATGGCCCCGTGAAAACCGGCGATGACAGCTGGGGCTATTCGTGCGGGCGCGCGGATCTCGACGAAATGCTCGGCACCGCGCTGATGAGCGAAGCGTTCCACAAGAGCGGATTTCCCACAGAGCGCACGCTCGCGATCATCGATTTCTCGGACGGCACCGCCATCGGCGTGCGCGCAGCGCCGAATCTCATTCGTCCGGCCCACATCTTCCGCTATTTGAAGCAGGGACGGCATGCGGGATTGAAAGCTTCGCTCGATTATTTCATCGATCGGCAGGTCGCCAATGGCGAGTGGACGCTTCCGCGCGATCCAAAGGAACGCTATCGCCGGGCGCTCACGTACATCGCTCGCGCCTACGGTAAACTCGCCGCGATTTGCGAAGAAGAATACATCTTCAATTGGCTCGCGTGGGACGGCGACAACATCCTCGCCAGTGGCGCGATCCTCGATTATGGCTCGATCCGCCAGTTCGCCGCGAAGCACGACAAGTACCGCTACGACGACACCGATCGCTTCTCATCTACGCTCACCGAGCAGCGCTTCTGGGCCCGTGAGCTGGTGAAGGTGTTCGCGCAGGCAGCGCACTTCGCGCGTACAGGCCGAAAGTTGAATTTGCAACTATTCCGCACGGAGAACTGCCTGGAGCAATTCGACGCGTTCTTCGAGCGCGAGCGCGAGTGGCGGATCCTCTGGCGGCTCGGTTTCACATCCGAGCAGATCGAGACGCTGCGCAAGCGCGGCCGCTCCGAAATTGGCGACCTCCGCCGCGCCCTTTCCTTCTTCGAAGAAGTGAAAGTCAATCGCGGGATGGAAAAACTCGCCGACGGCATTACCCACTCACCGGTTTTCCTCATCCGTAACCTTCTGCGCGAGCTTCCCGCGTTTTATCTGAACGAATGCGGCGCAAAGTTCGGCCGCATGATGGATCCGCAGCGTTTCTGCCAAACCATGGCCGCGAGCTATGCGTCGCGCCGCGATTTAAAAATGACTGCGACGCGCAACGCCCGCGCGATCAACTTCCAGAAGTGCTACCAGCGCCTCGCCGCCGTCGTCGGACGATACGAAGATGTCCTCAAGCAGCTGAGCGAAAGATCGGCGGTGATCAACTACGAACGCCGCATGACCGGCAACGCGATCATCAACGTCGTGAACGAAATCGCCACGATGAAGGACGATCTCTCCCGCAAGGAACTTCAGCGCACGATGGAGCGTTTCATCGAATCGCAAGTCCTGGTCCCCGGCCGATGGAAACCCGTCACCCCCGAAGACATCAAAGGCAACTCCGCCCGTTCTCAGCTCATCCGAGCCATCGAAAACGAACTCGAAGAGTGCAAAGAGTTCATCTAACTCATAACCCCCGCACCGCGCCGAAAAGTGGGAAAAAAACGGTACCCGACACCGTTTCCGCATTCACCATTTATCGGTTTTACCATGGCCCTGTAATCTTCAGCGAAGATGAAAAAACGGTACCCGACACCGTTGTTCTCCGCATGGTTTTCTCTCGCGATTCTGGGGAGGAGACTGCGCGGACTGAATGTGATTGCTTCTTAGTTAATCCGGGGACGACCAGGCGGACGAAAGCATGCGGTTAACGAAAGCTCCTTCGCTGTTCTCTGTTGCCAGGCTGGTGAGCCGAAGGGACAGGAGCGACGAATGCTCTTGGCCACCGCTTCTTCTTCGGCATCGGTTTGTGGGGTATTGAGAAGCCGGCGCCAATTTTTCGGCATCTCAATTGGCCATGTGTGGAGCAGTTCATGCAGCGCAGATTCTCGCGTGATCCGCGCGTAGAAGCTTCCCCATCGCCAATCCGCGACATCATCGCAGAGCCCGGCGCGGAGCGCGTTTCGTTCGACGTACCGCAGAACTGTCAACAGATGCTCATCGCATTCGATGGGAAACGATTTATATCGTCCCTGATACAGCGGCCCAAATCCCACCGTTTGGTGCGCCGTTCGCCAGCGTTGAGCATGCGTGAGCGTGAACCACTGCATGAACTTTGAAAGGTCCCTGTCACGTCGCGGTCGAAGGACCAAATGCCAGTGATTTGGCATTGCGCAGTAGCTAAGCAGGTCCATCGGATACCGGTTGAGCGCGTGGACAACTGTCTCCTCCCACGCCACGTAATCACGCTCGCGCTTAAAAAGGGGAATTCGAGCAACGGACCGGTTCAACACGTGAAAGATCAACCCGCCGGGGCACTCGCGCTTCACTCTTCCCATTCAACCATCATACCGAAATGAAAAAAAGGAAACGAGGAAAAAACGGTACCCGACACCGTTGTCATCTCGGCAGAAACAGCCCGTCGTGAGCTTCTGAAACGGTACCCGACACCGGTTTTTCTCCTGCCGCCGGCACCGTTGTTCCTCGACACCGTTGTTTCCTCCCTGCGCGTTATCGCGAAGGAGCTCGGAGCGTGCAAAGAGTTTATCTGATCGTTGATTAAGGACGCGTCGTCGGCGCGGTCGTCGTCTGCGGGACCGAATCATAAGCCTTATGGATGCGCTGCATCGCCGCGGAGAAGCGCGCCGCGTCGCGGTCGATCAGTGCAAGCTCGGCCTCATGGATCGCTGCGGCGGCGGAACGCAGATCGCTCCGCAGCGCGTCCACCTTCGGCCCTTGAGATGACGCGACAATCGAAGGCGCGGCGGCGCCCATGTGAGACAGCTCGTTAATGGCGCTGCGCGCGGTCATGATCGGACCGTTCATCGCTTGCCAATCCTGCTGCGCCATCGCCGAGTCCAGCGATGCGATGGCGGGGTTCAACCGCTGGGTGTTGTATGCGACGACCCGCTCGGGCAGCTCCTGTCGCATGTTCGGCACGGCCATCACTGTTGGCAGGATCATCGCTGCGAACATCATCACCGAAAGTACGCCGAGCAATGTTGCGATCGTTCCGAGGGCCGACAGCCGCATGAATGATTTGTTCTCACTCCGCACGCGCCACTCAAACAGGATCCAGACAATGGCCACGCCGATGGCGATCCACAAGCCATTGTCGACGAGCGAATGGATAGCATTCAGGATCGCGCCCGTGTGCGCGGTGAACGTGTTCCAGTCCGGCCCGGCGTCCGGCGTGCTCCACAGGTCGCGCATGATCTCGTTGTACTTCGGCAGGACGAGCACCGTCGTCGCGGTCAGACAAAACAGCTCCACCACGATCACCATCAAGAGCGCCACGTGCGCCCAGGTCGACCAGAGCCATTTCGCTTTCATGGTTCGTTCCTTCCAGTCCACCGCCTTGTCGATCATGACGGTCATCACGCGATGGCCGTGCGTTGCCTCGAGTTCCGAGCGCAGCTGATCTGCTCCGCCGAAGTCTTCGAGCGCGCGAGCGATCGCTTCGTCGCGCGGCATGCCCTGCGCGACGTGATCTTCGATCGCGTCGTTCAGATGTTGCCGCAGCTCTTCGCGAAGATGCTGGCGCATCGCGCGTGGACCGCCGATCCCTCGGCACACCTGCTCGAGATAGTGCTCAAGCTTGTCCATGGGATTTCTCCAGTACGCAGTTGACGGCCGCCTGCAGCTCGGTCCACGACCGTTGCTTTTCGTCGAGTGCCTCGCGCCCGCGGGGGGTGATGTGGTACACCTTCCGCTTTCGCCCGCCGTCGGTCTCCTCCCACTCGCCGGTGATCAAGCCGTTCGCCTCCAGCTTGTGGAGGCTGGGATAAAGCGACCCCTCGCGCCAGGTAAAGGCGCCGCTGGTATCGCTATGCACGGTTGACGCTATCTCATATCCGTACATGGGTTTACGGCTGAGCAAGGACAGAATCAGCAGCGTCAGCGTGCCTTTAAGCAGCTCAGTATCCATAAACCGCCACAAGCAAAGGTTTCCTATACATAGAAATTCTATGTACATCGGCTCAACGTCGGATGCAACTGAAAAATTCTCCGCCAGTACAATTCGCGGCCATGCGACGTCGAGAGTTTCTCGTGCTGGCGGGTGCGGTCATGAGTCGGATGGCATTTGCAAACGAAACCGCGAGCGACGTGAAGATCGTTCGCGTCACGTCTTTCGATTTGCGATGCCAACGCGTGAAGTTCGTGGGCAAAAATTCGCGCCTCGACGTGCACGGGGATCATTCGACAGATCGCGTCGTCAAACTGATTGCGAATAATGGGGTTGAAGGATTTGGATGCTGTCGGGCAAATGAAAAGCAGCTCGCCGCGCTCGTTGGGCAGAATCCGGATCGTGCGCTGAAGAATCGCGCGCTGGGCGTGCATTCGATGCCGCTGTGGGATCTGGTTGGACGGCTGAGGGGTCAACCGGTCTGCGAGTTGCTCGCGCCGCCCCTGGCGGAAACCGCCATATTTCCTATTCATGTTTACGACGGATCGATCTACTTCCAGGACCTGCTTCCGGAATACGCCGACTCCTGGCGCGATCAGTTCAAGAAGGAAGTGGACGAGCTTTTCTCTCGCGGGCACACCGCATTCAAAGTGAAAATCGGCCGCGGGGCGAAGTGGATGCCGCGCGAGGAGGGCGACAAGCGCGATGTCGAGGTGCTGAAACTCTTGCGCGAGCACGCGGGAAAAAACGCCGCCATCGCCGTAGATGCGAACAATGGATATGGGCTGGAGCGCACGAAGTGGCTGCTCAATGAGCTGCCGGATTACAAATTCGACTGGCTCGAGGAAATGTTTCCCGAGCAGCTCGATCAAGATCTCGCCCTCAAGCAATTCATCCACGAGAAGAAGCTCGACACGAAGATCGCGGACGGTGAAACGCAGCCGAACGTCGATGGTCTGAAGCCCTTCATGCCTGCACACGCCATCGATCTTTATCAACTCGATGTGAATGCGGTCGGGTGCGAAGGTTTGATGGAAGAGGCGAGGCTCTGCGCCGACGGCGAGTTCATTGCGCCCCACACATGGGGCACGCTGCTGGGCTTCTACGCCCAGCTTCATGTTGCCAAAGCGATCCCCACCAAATTCTACAGCGGCGAGCAGGATCCGCTGAGCCATCCAGCGATCATCACAGACGATTACAAGATCAACGGCGGCCTCGCGACAGTGCCGAACACGCCGGGGTTTGGTTTAAAACTCGATGAGTCAAAGCTGAAAGACGTGAAGCCGATTTTCGAGCAGCGCGCATGACGACTGAACCAGCCATCATCACGCGTGAACCCGCCCACCGCTTTCGCTGGGGCATGTTCATGATTTTCATCGCGGTGATTCCGATGTTTGCCGCGAGTAAACTCGGCCATGCGGTGATCCTTACGACCGGCGGCACGACATCGCTCAGGTTTGATCTTCTCAGCATTGCGCTGACATCGCTCGCGTCGAGCGCGCTCCTGCTCTCGGCGTTCGTGATCGGCAGCGCGCGGATGGGGTGGATCCGTCTGTTCGCGCTGTTGCCTGGGTTTTTGGGCGTGATTGTTGGCTTGGGATCGATCGATGCTGCGCGGCAGCATGTGACGATCGCGCCCGACCGGCTCGTCGTCCCGCAGCGGGGACTTTTTAACCGGGATTACCTCGAGTTGAAATACGCGAACCTGCTGGTGGTAATTCACTATCCCGAGCAGGCGGAAGTGCAGTTCTTCCTGAAGAGTGGTCAAAGCATAACGATTCCTCGGGGCGATCTTGTCAATGCTGCGATCCCGATCATCGCCAAATCGCTGCACGACCATAGTGTGAACTATGTCGATGGGGACTGACGGTGGCTGGTCAGTCCTTCGGCGCGAAGCCGTTGCGGTTGATAGGACTCGCCTGGCTCAATTCGATTCCGCTCGTGTCGATCTTCCGCGGATACTTTTTGGCGCACTCGATGCAGGTGGTAACGCCGGGCAGTGCTTCGAGCCTGGCGGGCGCGATGGGACGGCTGCAGAGCCAGCACAGCTTCTTCTCCGTTTTTGTGGGCTGATCCATTGGCGAACCTCTCTGTAGGGTCCGCTTCAGCGGACCGGTTATTCGCCTTTCGAAAAAGAAGTAACCGGTCCGCTGAAGCGGACCCTACGGGAATATCAACGAGCAAAACGCGGGCCGCGGTCGAAGGTGGCGAGGCGCTTCAATGCGTCGGTCTTTTCGGTGTTGCCGACGCGGGCTTTGCGCACCGCGTCGGTCAGGACGGCGATGCTGGTGTCGTAGGTTGGCCGATCGACGGGATGCGGCGTGCCATCCTTTCCGCCGTGTGCATAGCTGTAATCCGCCCAGCTTCGTTGCTGGTGTGATTCCGGGCGCTTCGTCGCGTCGGCGGGGTCACGATGCGACGCGGGGGCGTCGTAGATCAATTCCGCGAGCAATGAGAGCGCGCGAACCGTCGCGGGGCCGACGCCTTTCGAGCCAAGGAGCGTCGCGAAGTCCTTTGGCTCTTCTTCGTGCGTCGCGCGGATGACTTTCTCGAGTCGCTCGATGTTCACGTCTTCGGGGAGAACCTCGTGATGATTCGGGGCGAAGAGCGTGGGACCGTCGGTGAAGCGCTTGGCTTCGAAGAGAAGTTTGTCGGGGTTCCAACCGATGAGGTCGACGCTTGAGGTGCGGTTTGCGTCGGCTTCATGGGCGACCATGTTGAGGAGGAGTTGGTCTCCCGGCCGTGGATGGCACGGGACAAGTCCCGCCGCTTCATGTCGAGTGAGATCGTCGATGGCGGTGTGCGGCTCGTTGACGAAATCGTTCACCGATTCGCCGAGCCAGTGATAGCGACGCGCGCTGCGTTGGAGGTCGTTCATTCCTTGCTGTACGACGCACCACTCGCCCTCGGTCGTGAAGAAGAACGCGTGATGATAGAGCTGATATCCATCCTGCACGGCGGCGCTGTCGACCTTTGCGCTCATCTTGGATGCCGTGACCAATTGCTCACCTGAAGTGATCGCGAATCGATCCGATACGTGCACGATCTCGCCTGGCGTCTTGCGGCTCGTTCCGCCTTTTCCGCCGGCCACGTGCAGGCCCATGTCTTTGCCGAAATGCTTGTACGCTTCCTTCATCGCGCCGCAGGTGACGGTCGTGACGCCGGACGAATGCCAGTCGAACCCGAGCACGCAGCCGAATGCTTGAAACCACCATGGATCGCTGAGCCTGCGCAGCATTTCCGCTGGGCCGTATTCGTCGACGACCGCCATCGTGATCGCGCCCGCGAGTTTCCACATGCGCTGGAACAGATAGGCCGGGGCGGCGCCGGTGTGCAGCGGAAGTTGAGCGAGTTGCCGACGCATTTCGATTGAAGTATATGCAATTTAATGGATGCCAGAAGCATCGCGGCGTGTTAATCTTTTGCGGCGCCTGCAGGGACGCGGGGCGATCAACACCTCTTACACGGGAGACCGCAATGCATTTCAAGGAAGCACCGACGGCTTCGCCGGAAGCGATTCTCAAGGACATCCTCGACGTGCTCACGTGCATGCACAACGGGCATTTCACGCCGCATCTGCATGAGACGTTTCCAGGCATCGGCGGGGAGATCGCGCGGCTGATCAACAAGCATCTCGAGATGCTGCAGGATTTCCGCCGCGAGCATCATCGCATCATGGAAGAGGTCGGCGTGACGGGACGGCTCGGCGGGCAGGGCGAAGTGCCCGAACTGCAAGGCGCGTGGAAAGAGATGATGGACGAGACGAATCGCATGGGGGCGAACATCACCGGGCAGTGCCGCAATTTTGGCAACGTCGTCCGATCGCTCATCCGCGGAGATTTGAAAGACCGCGCGACCTGCACCGCCATCCAGGGCGAATTTCGTGAATTCCGCGAAGAGCTGAACGAGCTGGCGGATCAGTTCGAAGACCGAAGCCGCGCCGCGGAGCCGGTGCCGAGCTGAGCGCGTGCGCAATTCTGTAAATCTTGTAGGGTCCGCTTCAGCGGACCGGTTATTCTTCGCGTATCGAAAGGCAAATAACCGGTCCGCTGAAGCGGACCCTACAATTATGAAGGTCTTGTTGCATCTACTGGCGTTGTTGTGCATCAGCGCACCAATCACCGCGAAGGGGGACGAGAAATCGCCGGTCGACAACCTTCCACCGCACATCACGCGACTCACCTCGTTTGGCGAGCGGGCGGATTGGTCGCATGACGGGAAGAAGATCCTCTTTCTCTCGAAAACCTTCGGCGATGCGATGGAGACCGATCTCGCGACGCACGAGATCCGCGATCTCACCGCATTTTATCCGCACCCCGGCTATACCCGGGCGCTGTATCTCGCGAACGATGACATTCTGCTGAGCGGGCCGGAAACGTTCGATCCGAAACATCCGGGCGAAGCGCGCGTGCAGTGTTTTCTCTATGTGCTCGACAAAAGTTTGACGAAACCCGCTCAACCGCTCGGCACGAAATACAGCGAAGGGCCGGCGGTCAGTCGTAAACGCATGCACATCGCGTGGACGCACGTGGCGGCCGAGTATCCTGACGAGATGCCGGCCGGTTCGTCGCGCATGCAGGAAGCGGACATCGTGATTGGAAACGACGCCAAGCCACACCTGGCAAACCAGACGCTCATCGTTCGAAGTCAGGATCTGCCATTCAAATGCACGCTCGAAACGCAGAACTTTCGTCCCATTCGACAAGCTCAGGGCGGGCCCATTCGACAAGCTCAGGGCGGCCCACCCGACGAGAAAGAGCTGACATTCAGCGCCTACGGCTACAACGGGACGGACGTCTGCGGAATCAATCTCGAGACGAAAAAAGTCACGAATTATTCCAACGCGCGGAACCAGTACGATGAGCCCGAAGGTATCTATCCCGACGGGCAGCACACGCTCGTCGAATGCGATAAGCAGAATCATCTCGGGCCGGGACATATCGATCTGTGGAAGCTGAAGCTCGATGGGTCGGGCGAGACGGAGCGGCTGACGTTCTTCAGCGATGTCGAAGGATATAAAGCCTCAAATCCTGTCGTGAGCGACGATGGAAAGTTCATCGCGTTCCAACTCGCGAGATCGAAAGAAGCCGCGGGCGTGGGGCATGGGATTTTCATTTACGATATCGACAAGGCATCGAAGAAGTAGTCAGATCGAACGCATCACTCGGAAAACAGACGCGAAATCGAAAGCGACCGCCGACGGCCGCTTGCGATTTCGCGTCTGTTGTGAACCGTTCAATCACTTGTGGTAGATTCGTGCGATCAACGCGACATCACAATCAACTCTCGAACCTTCCGCGCACATCAGGACGGCGCCGTCGCGCGATGTTGTTTCCGTCATCGTTCGCCGTCTCGTTCCATTTCTCTGCCTGATCTTCCTTGTCAACTACCTCGATCGCACGAATGTCGCGATGGCGAAGCTGGCGATGCTGACCGATACCGGGATCACGACGGAACAATATGGGCTGGCGGCGGGGTTCTTTTTCTTTATTGGGTACTTCATCTTTGAAGTGCCGAGCAATCTGATCCTCGAGCGCGTCGGTGCGCGGATCTGGATCACGCGGATCATGGTAACGTGGGGTGTGGTCTGCAGCGCGATGATGTTCATCAAAGGGGCGTGGAGTTTTTATCTGCTGCGATTTCTGCTTGGCGTTGCGGAGGCGGGGTTCTTTCCGGGGATCGTGCTGTATCTGACGTATTGGGTCCCTTCGAGTCGGCGGTCGGGCGTGCTGGCCGCGTTTTTGATTTCGACCGCGCTCTCCGGCGTCGTCGGAAATCCGCTGGCGGGATTGCTGATGAAGCTCGACGGTGTCGGGTCGTTGCACGGATGGCAGTGGTTGTTCCTGGTCGAAGGGTTGATCCCGATCGCGATGGGTATCGTGACGCTGATGCTGCTGCCCGATCGCCCGGCGGATGCGAAGTGGCTGACGCGCGACGAGGCGGATTGGATTGAAGCGGAGCTCGCGCGTGAGCACATCGAGCACGCGGGGAATCACGTCGCGGAGCTGAAGGTTGCGATGCGCGATGCGAAGCTGTGGTTGCTCGCGGTGATTTACTTCATGCTGATCATGGGCTTGTACGGCTTCATCTTCTGGGTGCCGACGATCGTCGATTCGGCGGCGAAGCTGACGAAGATGCAGGTCGGTCTCATCTCCGCGATTCCGTACGTCGTCGCGGCCATCAGCATGGTGCTGATCGGACAACATGCCGATCGCAAAAGCGAGCGCCGCAAACATGTCGCGACGTGCGCGATCGTCGCGGCGATTGGAATGTCGATCGTTTCGCAATGTCACACGCTCGCGAGCGTCATTCCCGCCCTATGCTTCGCGGCCATCGGGATCTTCGGATCGCTCGGGCCGTTCTGGGCGCTGAGCACGCGCTTCCTGAAGGGCACCGCCGCCGCGGGTGGGGTCGCGATCGTGAACTCGATCGGCGCACTCGCGGGCGTGGTCGCGCCGTCGGCGATCGCGTGGGCGAAAGCGACAACGGGGCGATTCACGTATGGATTGCTGATCGTGTCGCTCGCGCTCGTTTGCGGCGCGGTGCTCGTCATGATCGTGCCGAAGCGCGTCGATCGATCAATCATCTCGCCATGAGCCCGGCCGAATCGCATAATCCCGCGGCGCCCGTTCTTCAGTACCAGCAGGAGTTCGCGGTCGAGCGATTGGACAACGGTCACACGCGGATCACGGTGCTCTCTCGCCGGGGGAAGCTGATTCCGCAGGCGATCGTGATCCTTGCGATCGCGATTGGGATGGCACTCTTCGCGTGGTTATCGCCTGCCGTCTTTCCAATACGAATGATGGTGTTTCTGCCACTGGTGTGCGTGTTCGCCGTGCTCGCGCCCGTGATTCTTCTCATGCAGCCGAAGGAACACACGACGATCTGGGAAGCAGGGCCGAACTTTCTCAGCGTCGATGGCTACGTCGTCGGCGACCGTGTGCGGCGGACGTGGTCCGCAGAGGAAATCCGATCAATCTGGGTGGATCACGATCAGGCGCTGTTCGTGGAAACCCCGCGCGGGGGAATGCAATTCATGGTGGGCGCTCAACCCGCGTATCTCCACCAAACGCGGGACGAAATTCTGCGGGCGATGTCCGCACGGCATTGATCGTTATCTTCCCCTGTCGACCAAGTGCGACCACGCCGCTATCGGTTGAAGTCTTTGCTCCAGTCCTTCTGGGAAGCGCGACGGGGACGTGTTCTTGCGCCAGGAATGCTCGGCCTCACGACCGCGCGCGGGCGCGAGGGCATCGCGAAGTTGAGCCAGTGCTGGTTTTTCATGAGCGCGAACCCGAGGATGCCTCCACCCAGATGTGCGGCTTCGCCGCCGGCGTTGTAGCCGAGACTGATCACGGAATAGAGCGCCATGAGCATGCCGAAGATCGCGAGCATGCCAATCGTTACAGGGAATACGTAATAAAAGATCTGCACATGCGGCGCAATGATCGCGGCCGCGACGAGCAGTCCGAAGATGCCGGCCGACGCGCCGACCAGCGGCTCGCGCGGATCCGAAATCAGAATATGCGTCGATGAGAGAAGCAGATACGACGCTGCACCTGCCAATCCGCACAACAGATAAAACGTCAGATACCGTCGCGATCCGAATTGCGCTTCGACGATTGGTCCGAAGAGAAAGATGCCGACCATGTTGAGGATCAGATGGATCGGGTTGGCGTGTAGAAACTGAAAGGTGATGAAGCGCCAGATTTGGCCGTGCCTGATCGCTTTGTCGGTTGAGAAATATCCCGCGCGCTGCAGCGGGCCCATGCCGAAGAACATCATTTCTGCGCGCGCGGCATCATCGGTTGGCTCGTGTTCGAGCTGATCGAGCACTTCGGGCAACGTCGTCGGCCGCTCTGCGCGGGCGAGCGCCGCATCGACAAAGAACACGCCGACATTGATCACGATCAGCCACGTGCTCACCGACATCGCGATGAAGTGGCCGAATCCCCCGCGCGGCAAGGTTTCCCGGTAATAATCGCGGTCGTAAATCCCCATTTGACGACAATCGTACCGAGGCGCGCGACACCGCTGCAAATCCCGTGATTATTGAGAATGCCGCATCTTTCACTTGACGCTTGGCAACCTGGTGTAGACCTTGACGGCTCATAACCAGGAGACGCGATGGCGGGTGCAGCGGAATGGTATTACGCAGAGAACGGGAAGCACGTGGGGCCGATGACGCTCGATGAGCTCGTCGCGCGGATCGCGCCGATGGGAGATCAGACGCTGGTGTATGGGCCAGGCGTGACGCAGTGGCTGGCGGCGCGGCGCGTGCCGGCGGTGGCGGCGCGGTTGGCTGGATCGGCGCGTCCGGCGCAGGCGCCGCCGTCGATTCCGTATGCGTCGGTTTCGCGCGGGGCGACTTCGGTGCGGTCGGACGAAATCGATTACCAAGTCTTCGGCTCGGAGATGCAGTACGTCGAAGTCACGCTCGATCCCGGCGAGACGGTGATCGGCGAGCCGGGCGCGATGATGTACATGACGCCGGGAATTGCGATGCAGACGGTGTTCGGCGATCCGTCGCAACAGCAGCAGGGATTTCTCGGCAAGCTCGCGACCGCGGGCAAACGCGTGATGACCGGCGAATCGATGTTCGTCACGACATTCACGGCGGCGGGCAGTGCGCGCGAGATCGTCGCGTTCGCTGCGCCGTACCCGGGCAAAATTATTCCGCTGCATCTCGACAAGCACGGCGGGGAAATCATCTGTCAGAAAGACTCGTTCGTCTGCGCCGCCAAGGGCGTGCAGATCGGCATCGCGTTTCAAAAGAAGCTCGGCGTGGGATTCTTCGGCGGTGAAGGGTTCATCATGCAGCGATTGACCGGCGACGGCATCGCGCTCGTGCACGCGGGCGGGACGATCATGGAGCGCGTGCTGCAACCGGGCGAAACGATCCGCCTCGACACGGGTTGTCTCGTTGCGATCGAGCGCACGGTGAACTACGACATCCAATTCGTCGGCGGACTGAAGAACACGCTCTTCGGCGGCGAAGGAATGTTTCTCGCGACGGTGACCGGCCCGGGAAAGGTGTGGTTGCAGTCGTTGCCGTTCTCGCGTCTTGCGGGACGAGTGCTGGCGAATGCGCCGCAGGGTGGGGGGAAGTCGCGCGATGAGGGCAGCATTCTCGGAAACATTGGTGGCTTACTGGGGAACGGCGCTTGAGCGAGGGCCACGGCATCCGCTTGCGGTTTCGCAGATCAAGCCGTGTTCATCCGCGAAACCGCAAGCGATGGGAAGCGCGGACCTACGGAATCTGCCATTCAACATTGCTGGGCGAGAGCGTTGAGCCGTCGGTCGAAGCATGCGCTTCGTCGAAGCCCGTGCCGCCGTCGAGCTTGTCGCGTCCGCCGTCCGGTTCGAGCACGTCGTCGCCGTCGTCGCCGCTCAACGTATCGGCGCCATCGCCACCGCTGAGGCTGTCGTTGCCGGATCCACCCGAGACGACATCCGCGCTGGCGTCGCCAGTGATCGTGTCATTTCCTCCGCCGCCGCTCACGCTGTCGTTGCCATCGCCGCCGCTGATGCTTTCATTGCCATCGCCACCGCTGACGGTGTCGTTTCCGCTGCCGGCTTGCACGAACACATGATCGATCGAACTTTTGATCTTGATGCTGTCATTCCCCGCCCCGCTATGCACCACGACGTTGGTCACGTTCGCGGCATCGAAATCAAACGCCTTCCCGTTGATCACGACGTGAAGCTTTCCACCATCGCGCGAGAGCGTGATCTCATCGCCCTTCGAGGTTCCGCCGACATCGAGCGTGCCGTCGGTTTTGATGAACGCGCTTTGCGTGCTGCCGGAAGCATTCGTTCCGCCGAAACGCACGAGCGCCAGTTTCAACGGCTGGCTGAAACCGCCGAACTGAACGTTGCCCGCGATGATCACGCTGCCGTCGTCCGCTACGATCGGGGTGCTGATGTCGCGCTCGAACGAATAGCTGGTGATCGCACTGCCAGAGGGGGCGAACGAAGTATCGAGCTTTCCGTTACTGTCGTAGCGCTGCACGGTGATCGCGTCGAGCGATTGGTTTGGGTCGGTGCTATCGAGGAGCAGGTCTGTGATGAACGAGCCGTCCTTCGCGAAAGCGAGCTGGGCTTTCGATTCGCCGATGTCGAGCCCCGTTTCGCCGCCCGTGGCGGGATCGAGCGCGCCGGTTGGCAAGACATGGAAAAGGTAATAATCGGTGTTGTCTCCGGTCGCGTTGTCGGCGACGTTGATCACGGTGAGCGAACCATCGCTGCGGAGGAACATTCCGACGGAAACGACGCCTTCATCCGTGTTGTTCAGCAGCCGCAAAGTTCCCTGGTCGCCAAACGTCGCGTCGAGCGTTCCGTCGGCTTGGTATTTCTCGACGAAAGAGTCGTTCACCTCGTAATCGTCGTGCTCGGTGACGCCATTGTCGTCCTCATACGTTTCGGAGACGTGTTCGAAACTCTCGTTGAGCAGATAGATCGTATTGTCCGTCGCGACGCGAAGTACCCACGGCGAAACCCCGATATTGTCGGCGAGCGGTGCGTGAATCGTGACCCCGTTCGTACCGAACGTTTTGTCGAGCGTTCCATCGGCGTTGAGCCGCGCGACGAAGTAGTCGATGGCCGCGCCGCTGTCTCCGCTTCCGGCAAGAACGATTTTGCCGTCGGTCGTGAACCGCGCGAGCGTGTAGGAAATGTCCGCCAGGGCGAGGCGAACGACGCCGTGCGTGCCGATGGTTTGATCAAGCTTCCCGTCCGGCCGCAGGAAAGTGAGCAGTGGCCCGCTGGGGTCTGGGCTGATCAGAAGCAAATCGCCGGTTGCCTGGTTGCGATACATCCGCGGGACGGCTCCGCTGCGGGTGACGAGTCCGTTGTCGCCGAAGGATTTGTCGAGCGAGCCGTCGCTATTGAGTCGCTCGATCGAGTACGTGGCATGATCGCTGTCTGGGCTGGAGTCCCACCGCATCGCGATTTTTCCATCGGCCAGAGGTAGGAGCGCGGGGACGGCTGTCGTTGGGAGATCCGGGAGTGCAACTCCACCGTTGCCAAAAGATTGGTCGAGGCCGAAGCCATCGACGTCGCCGATCGTGTTGAGCGTGTCGATGTCGGACTGACCGCTCAGCACATCGTGTGCCGGTCCACCATCGATCGTGTCGCGGCCGGTATTGCCGTTGAGCGAGTCTTCGCCGAGCTCGCCATACATGCGATCGTCGCCCGCGCCGCCGCCGAGCGTGTCGTTGCCATCGCCGCCGCGAAGCGTGTCGCTGCCGTTATTTCCGCGGATGCGATCGTTTCCGCCGTTGCCGTCGATCCGGTCTTTCCCGGCGCCGCCGCTGAGGTTGTCATCGCGATCGCTTCCACTGATCGAGTCGTCACCCGCGCCGCCTTGCACGTAAGTGTGCTCGATCCCATTGCCGATCCAGATCGCATCGTTGCCCGCCTCGCCATGGACATACACGCCGCCAACTTTCGTGATGTCGAACGTGAACGTCTTTTGATTGATTTGCACGATGAGGGATCCGCCGGCGCGCGAGACGTGGATCTGATCGTTCTTTGAGGATCCCGCCACGTCGATCGTGCCGCTGGGCATTAGTTTCGCGGTTGCGCTTTCGGTGTTGATTGCATCTCCGCCCGCGAGGAAACGAAGCAGGCCGAGATCCTGGTCGGACGTTTGCTCACTCCCAACGCCGAGGACGACGCGATCGTCATTCGTCACAATCGGCGGGCTCAACATCATGTCGAACGTCGCGTCGGTCTGCGATCGTCCCAGATCCGCCCAGGATTTATCGGGATGCAGATCCGCCGTGAAGCGCGTGACGCGTATTGCTTCGCCGACGTTTTGACTGGGAAACCCATCCAGCGCGAAGGAGTTCATGAAGTACGTGCGGTTATGCGAATCGACCGCGACGCTCGACAAACCGCTATCCGCGGACTGCACTTCGATGACCCGGCCTGTTTCGCCATATTCGGTGAGGAATTCTCCCGCGGCCGAAAGCCGGCGCAGTGTCGCGTGGCGTTCGGTGCCCCCGCTTGTGTCGTAGCTTGCGACGGAGATCGATCCGTCGGGCGCGAGCGCGAGACCAATCGAAAACAGCCCGCGCCCGTTGCCCGGCAGATCGACGATGCCATCGCCTGAGAATGATGTGTCGAACGCCCCGGTTGGCGTCAGCCGAACGATCTGCGGGCGAACCTTCACGATTCTTCCCGGCAGGCCGTTGTCGTCTTCGCGGAAGACATTGTCGCCGAAGAGATAGATCGCGCCCCTCGGCGCGACCTTCAGCGTGATGTCCGGCTCCTGAAGGTCGTGCGGCCCTTCGGTGTTGATGCTCGTCTGGATAAGGCCGTTGTGTCCAAAGCTTTTGTCGAACGCGAGATTGTTCTTGAGCTTGGCGACGAAGACCGGGTATTCGAATCCCACGCGATCGAGCGTGCCGGCGAGGAGAAGCGAGCCGTCGGCTTGGTACGCCAGTCGCGAAATGATGCGATCGGTCGTCAGGAAGTCGCCAATATCGACGAGCCCATTGTTCCCACGCGTCGTGTCGGGCGTGCCGTCCGATTTCAGAAAGATCAACTGAGGGCCCGCAGGCAGGACGATGTCCTTGCTGATAGGGTCGACGGCGATATCGGACGGCTGGCGGGCAATCAGGTCGAAATCTTCAAACAGGTTGTGCGGCGGAAGGGTTCGGTCCCAGGTTCCGTCGGCGTTGAACCGCGCGAGGATGAGACCCCCTCCGTCGGCGGGGGAAGCGGTGACATACTTCCCGCTCGGATCGCGCGTCAGTAAGCGCGGCGCGCCGTCGCCGTGGTCGTAGGCGGCCGCGATCGCATGCGCGATGCCCGCATCGCCAAAACTGGAATCGAGATTGGTGGCGGTCAGCAGCAGGCGCGGTTCGAGCCGATCGATTTGTGCCATGGTTCCCCGTGTCCCCGTTTGCACTTTTCCCCGAAGCGCTGTTGATTCTCACGAAGTGCGGCGGGAGGATCAACAATATGAAGCACGAGCAACATTCAGACGCCGCGGCGGTCTCGTCTCTTTCACGACGAACGTTTCTTCGCGCCAGCGCCGCGGTGGGGATTGGTGCAACACTTTCCGCGAAAGCAGGTGCTGCTGAAGCAGCACCCGCCGAAAGCGCGGCGCCCACCACGAGTCCGATAAAGAAGCTGAACATCGCAATCGTCGGTGTTGGGGGTCGCGGATGGAATCATGTGACCGAGGTCAGCGCGCTGCCGAACGCGAACATCGTGGCGCTGGTGGATGTCGATGCGAATAATCTCGTGAAGGCGGCGCGGTTTGTGCCGAAGGCGAAGACGTTTGTCGATTTTCGCGACATGCTGAAGGAGCCGGGCATCGACGCCGTGCTTGTCGCGACGCCGGATCATACCCATGCGGTGGTGACGGCCGCGGCGCTTCGCGCCGGCAAGCATGTGTATTGCGAGAAGCCGCTGACGCACACGCTGCAGGAATTGCGGACGATCATGGATCTCGCGCAGCAGAGCGGCAAGTGCACGCAGATGGGAATTCAGATTCACGCGATGGACAACTATCGCCGCGTGGTCGAGCTGGTGAAGAGCGGGGCGATTGGCAAGGTGGCGGAGGTGCACGTGTGGAACGGGCGGTCGCTTCCCGCGCCCGATCCCACTGAAACCAAACCGCCGGCGTCGCTCAATTATGATCTGTGGCTTGGCCCGGTGTCGGAGCGGCCGTTTCATCCGGGGTACCATCCGTTCAACTGGCGGCACTGGTGGGCCTTTGGGCTTGGTCTCGCGGGGGACATCGGTTGCCATTTGATGGACGTCGCGTTCTGGGCGCTCGATCTGAAGCATCCGACGCACATCGAATCGGAGGGTGCGCCGCTGGATGAGAACATCGCGGCGAACTGGACGATCTCGACGTTCGATTTTCCCGCGCGCGGCGAACTGCCGCCGGTGAAGCTCACGTGGTACGACCCCCCGAAGCGTCCGGCGATGATCGATTCGTGGAAGCTTCCCGACAAGTTCAAAGGGGAGGGCATCGTATTCGTCGGCGAAGACGGAAAGCTCCTCTACACAAACTACGGCGAGCATCTGCTGCTCCCTGAAGAGCAGTTCAAGGACTTCAAGCCTCCGGAAAAGACGATCCCGAAATCTCCGGGACATCAGGCGGAGTGGGTGAATGCGTGCCTCGAGAACAACCCAGGTGGAACCGGCGCTCCCTTCAGCTACGGCGGCTTGCTCGCCGAAGCCGCCATCCTCGGCACCGTCGCCTTCCGTGCGCAGAAAGCACTCGATTGGGATCACGAGAACATGAAATTCACCAACGCGCCGGAGGCGGAGAAGTTTTTGGGGTATCCGTATCGATCGGGGTGGTCGCTCTAGTCCCCCGCCTGTGTTTCGCTCTGGGACGCCCGTGAATGCGATTGTAGGGTGCGCTTCAGCGCACCGGTTATTCGATTTGTGCGCCGGAGAAATAACCGGTGCGCTGAAGCGCACCCTACGCATGCCCTTCGCGCAGGGCGACCACGAGATACGCGAAACCAACGATTGAAATCGCAAGCGATGCGAGGCGCAGGGGGAACGGGAGTTGAATCGTCGCTGTTGTCGCTCGGGTGCGCATCGGCTTCAGCAGACAATACAACGGCACAATCAGCAACTGGTGCGCAAATTCAACACCGATCGTAAATGCAACCAAAGCCGTCGCCAGATGCGCTGTCGGCATATCGCTCATCGCGTCCGCCAGTCCTCCCGCGAAACCTAATCCGTGAAACAGGCCGAATCCGAACGCGATCGCCAGGCGCGTAGGGCCTTTGGATTGTCTCGGGAAGAAAACATTCTGTAATGCGACGCAGACGATGCTGGCGGCGATCATTGGCTCTACGACCGATGACGGCACGTGGACGAGGTGCAGAACGGACAGCGTCAGCGTGAGCGTGTGCGCGACGGCGAAGGCGCTGACGACTTTCACCAGATCCCACAGTTGCGTCGCGCCGATCACGAGGGCCGCGACGAAGAGCAGGTGATCGTAGCCCGTGAGAATGTGCATGAGGCCGTGTCGCGCATAGTCACGCGCGGTGTGCCAGACGCTGAGATGCGTGGTTGCGGTGGAGACGGTCGATGCGCCGGCCGGCCACGTGCACGCGATTTCGATCGGGTGATCTTTCGTGAGCAGCGCCTCGGTGAATTCGCTTTGATACGACTGCCGATATTCCGTCACCAGCGACACAATCCACGGCTGGCCCATTCGGCCGTATTCCTTCAGTAGATCCTGTGCGATACGGACCTTCGACGGCGCGTGCGCGAGTGGATAATCGATGGTGTACGTCGCCGCCGATTCGATGTCTTCGAAGTTGTCCCAGGTGACGGGCTGCGTTGCGGGGGTGGATGCGCGAACCGTTCCTTTGATGTCCGCACCATTGATGCTGACATGAAAATGATTCAGAAGGTAATCGCCATGCGCCGCGATGGCGTCGTGCATCTTTGTTACGTCTGGCGCGGGCTTAGAGTCGTCGGCGAAATCGTTCACGATGTCGATTTCGGTGAGAACGATTTTCGCTTGGAGGGTGAGGTGATCGGGGTAGACGATGACCTTCAGATCGTGTGTGAGGGTTGGGTGAGCCAATGCGCTGCGCGAAAGACAAAACGCGACGACGATAACAATGAAACATGTGGCACAGCCGCCCTCGGCTGTGCTCTGCTTACCGGAGCACAGCCGAGGGCGGCTGTGCCACATGAATCGTCGCGCGTCCTTCATATCCGCCGCCACATGAGCAACTCGTCGTGATACGTCTCGCCGACGCGGATGACTTCGGGTTGCACGCCCGTCTCGATAAACCCGCAGCGCTGGTAGCAGCGAATGGCGGAGAGATTCGTCGTCACAACCGTGAGACGAACGGAGCGAAGCGTTGCCTCGCCGCACCATTCGATGGCGGCGCGAATCAGGCGTTCGCCCAGGCCGCGCGAACGATACGCGGACCGCACGTAAACGCCCCAGATGAACGCGGAGTGATTCACCTTCGCGCCTTTCTCACGAAGGACGCCCGTCATCCCCGCGAGTTCATCTCCCGTGTTGGCGAGAAAGATGCGCCCCGCGTTGTCGAGTGACGTCTGAATCCGCTCCTGCCACATAGACTCCGGCGCGTTCAGGCTCTCGTGGTAATCCGACCCAAACGCCTCCGGATGCGCCCGCAGAGCCTCCAGCCGCAGCGCCTTAAACGCGGCGATGTCGTCGGCACGGATCGGACGGATTTGAAGTACTGTGTCGCTCATCCGCTTCGTAGGGTGCGCGTAAGCGCACCGGTTATTCATTCGAAAAGCAAATAACCGGTGCGCAGAATCGCACCCAACGCTAAAAATGTTGGTTGGAAAATGGAACGGGTCCGACGCTCAATGAGTCGAGAACCGGTAGCACCGATGCATTGCGAACACGGATCAGGTTCAGGCGTGCGAGAGTCGTCGCACTCGAATCACCGGTCGCGATGCTCGCCCACTGCACGTCGGTCACTTCGATGTCGGGTGCATCGCTCGTCTTCGTGACCGTCATGCGCCCGTCGGACAACTCGATGCGAAGCGTGTTCAGCTCGCCTTCGGTTTCCTTGATCGCGACCGTCGCCTTGCCGGTGACATTCTTCGGCAGATGCAACCCTTCGAGAAACCGCTTGTGATCGAGCACGCGGAGTTGCATTCTGGTGAACGGATACGCGCGGGCGGTCGCGTGTTCGACGGGGCGGTGGGGGATTTGGACTTCTTTTAATAGCCGGTTCAGATCGAGGTCGCCGGGGAGGTACATCACGGCGGCGGAGTACTGATCACGCAGGCTCGCGAGGAAGTGCAGTTGGCGGAGAAAGGCCGCGAACGAATCGGCTCCGCGGTCGACGACGCGGACCATTGTTTTGTCGTCGCGTTTGATGTCCTGGATATGAATGTAGCTTTCGATCGGTCCGCCGGGTTTGGGCTGATCCACCATGTCGAAACCATTCCAAAACTTCTCGCGGTGAAACCGCCAGGTTTCGATGGTCCGTTGGAAATCGCATTGACCGCGTTCCGCGAGGCGTTGCCTCGCGGCTATTAGTTGCGCATCGTCGTTGGACGTTGCGTACCGGAAACCGGTGAAATCTCCGTGCGGGAGAATCGATAGGGGCACGACCCATTCGGTGCGCCGCTCCGCTAAACCATATCCGAAATGTTCGTAGAACGAGGCTCGGAAAGGCATGAGGGCGGAGACGACTTGGCCGCGCTCGCGCGCTTTGCGCAACAGCTCATTCATCACCTGCGAAGCGATTCCGCGTTCGTTGGATTTGCCGCCTCTGCGATGGGTTTTGACTGTGCCGACGTCGGCGACGCCTTGTGCGGGGAAGGCGCTTCCGCGCGCCCACATGGTCATCGAGAGGCTGGTGGCGGTGCCGACGGCTTGGCCGTCGCGCTCGGCGAGGAGGTGGTCACCAATGACCGCTCGCTGTCCACTGTAGATGTTGTCGCGATATTTGCTGAACTCGGCGGGAGAGGCGGCGTAACAGCGCAATCTCGCCTCGGCGACGCGATCGAAATCCGCTTCAGCGGCCCATCGAAGCTCTAAAGACATGTGCGGGATTAGAACAAAGTGGTGTGGTGTGCACCACATCTCTCTGTGCCATTCGAGTTGAGGCAACCGGTGAAGGTCCGATAAACCGTTCCGAGCGATGAGCCACGTAAGTGGTGAAATCAGCCCTGCTTATAGAATCGCGATGGAATGATGGAAGAAAACCATTGCGTCGCGCAACAGTAGGCGTGGGCATTGATTGAACCACTACTTCGGAGCTCGAAAGGAGCGTCACATGTTTCGTCGTATCGCAATGTTGTCGATGGTCAGCGGCGCGCTGATGTTGCCGGTGATGGTGCAGGCGCAGGACCAGGCTGGCAATAACAACAACAATGGTGCACAGCAGGACCGCGGCAACCGTGGTAATCGCGGCGGCGGGTTCGAGCAGTTCCGCCAGCAAATCGAAGACAGGATCAAGGAACAGCTCGGCAACCCGACGGATGACGAGTGGAAAGTCATCCAGCCCAAGGTGGACAAGGTGATGAACATCCAGCGCGACTCGCGCGTCAACATGGGAATGATGTTCAGCCGCAGCGGTCGCGATCGCGGCAGCGACACCAGCAGCCAGCCCAAGAGCGACGTGCAGAAGGCTCAGGAAGATCTGAAGAACACGCTCGACAAGAAGGACGCTTCGGTTGACGAGATCAACGCGAAGCTGAGTGCCCTTCGTTCGGCGCGCGACAAGGCCCGCACGGACCTGAAGGCCGCCCAGAAGGACCTCAGCGAAGTGCTGACGGCACGCCAGGTGGCCGCCCTCGTCCTGATGGGCATGCTTGAGTAGTTGAAGTGTTTGGATTAACTCGACGAGGGGTGTCGAGGCTCGAGGTCCGCCGAGGGTTCTTGGTTCGCTCGTAGGGTGCGCTTAAGCGCACCCGTTATTCGAGAATGTAGAAATAACCGGTGCGCTGAAGCGCACCCTACAAAGCCGAGCCCTGAACCCCGAGCGCAACCATTTCCGGAGAGACCAGTGGACAGTGTTATCGCCAACATGCAGGACAAGGGGCTGCTTGACGCAGCGGCAGCCTCCCGTGCTCGGTCCATGATGGCTGAGGGCAAACCACTGGAGGAAGCGGTTGTGGCCGCGGACGGGCTCGGCGAGGAAGCGGTTCTCCGCTTTCTCGCCGAGTCATTCGAGTTACCGTTTATTCCCGCCGATCGGCTTGAGAATCATCCGCCGGAAAAATCGCTCCTCGCGACGTTTCCCGCGCGACTGCTTCTCCGCCATCGCGTGCTTCCGCTCGAAGAACAAGACGGCGTGACGCTCGTCGCGACCAGTCGCATCACCGACCCCAGCGCGCTCGATGAACTACGCCTCGCCTGCGGCCGCGACATCACGCCGGCGCTGGCGACCTCCACCGAAATTGACCGCTGCCTGAAGAGAGTGCTCGGCGTCGGCGCCGACACGATTCAAACGCTCAACGCCGAAAGCGGCGATCTGCAGGTCCTCGATGACGATAAAGAAAACGATCTCGATCTCGCGAATGCCGCTCAAGACGCATCGATCATTCGCTTCGTCAACCAGATCTTGACCGAAGCGGTCGAATCGCGAGCGACCGACGTGCATATTGAACCGTACGAAGATCAGCTTCGCTTGCGCTATCGCGTCGACGGCGTGCTGCAGGAGGCGAACGTGCCGGGTTCGGTTCGGCGCTTTCACGCGGCGATCGTGTCGCGTTTGAAGATTCTCAGTCACCTCGACATCGCCGAAAAACGGCTGCCGCAGGACGGTCGCATCAAGCTGAAAGTTGCGGGCAAGGAAATCGACGTGCGCGTCTCGATCATCCCGATGATCCACGGCGAAGCGGTCGTGTTGCGTCTGCTCACCCGCAACGACGCGGTGATGGGCACCGAGCATCTCGGCATGGCGACGTATGACCGCAAGGTGTTTGACGAAGTGCTCGACATGCCGCACGGCATCGTGCTCGTCACGGGGCCGACCGGTTCCGGTAAGACGACGACGCTTTACGCGGCGCTGGCGAATATCAACGACGACGAGCGCAAGATCATCACGATTGAAGATCCGGTCGAATATCAGCTCAAGGGCGTGAACCAGATCCAGGTAAACACAAAATCCGGCTTGACCTTCGCGGCGGGTTTGCGTGCGATTTTGCGACACGACCCCGACGTCGTGCTGGTCGGTGAAATTCGCGACCGTGAGACCGCGGAAATCGCGGTGCAGGCGTCGCTCACCGGACACCTCGTGTTCAGCACGCTGCACACCAACGATGCCCCCGGCGCCGCGACGCGACTCATCGACATGGGCGTCGAGCCGTATCTCGTCGCGTCGTCGCTCGAAGTGGTCGTCGCACAGCGCCTCGTGCGCGTCATCTGCACTAAATGCAAGCAGGAAGTATCACGCGACGAAACCGAGAAGATGCGCGACCAGTTCGGCGATCTCGTTCCGCCGGTGTTGTACAAAGGCGCCGGCTGCCGCAACTGCCAGGGCACCGGTTTCCGTGGACGACAGGGCATTTTCGAAATGTTGGGCGTCACCGACGAAGTGCGCTCGCTGATTTTGAATCGCGCGCCGTCACATGACATTCGCAAGGCAGCCGTCAAGCATGGCATGCGCAGCCTGCGTGAGGACGGCTGGCGCATCGTCGGCGAAGGTCGCACGACGATCGACGAAGTGATGCGCAATACGAAAGATGAAGAAGCGGGGACACGCTTCGCGGACATGGAGCCGGTTGAAGCGCCGATTGCGACGCCGCTCGTGGAGGATCGCTGATGGCGGTCTTCGCCTACACAGCTTTGGATCGCGAAGGGCGCCGCACTTCCGGCACGGCGACGGCGGACAATCGCGCCGCGGCGATGGACCAGATCTTCGGCCGCGGGCTTTCGCCTGTCGCGATCGAAGAGCAGAAGGCCGCCAATGGCCACGCGGTTGAAAAGGCGGCAAAGGTCTCGACCGCGACGAAAGTTCCACAAGGCGCGGTTGAAACCTTCACGCGCGAGCTCGCGAATCTGCTCGCGGCCGGTCTTCCGCTCTCCCGCGCGTTGCATCTGCTTCGTCGTGAAGCTTCGAACGCCGCGGCGCGGAATGTCTGGCAGCAAGTGCACGACGATGTGGTCAGTGGTGTCTCATTCGCCGACGCGCTCGCGAAGTGGCCGAAAACGTTCTCGACGGTCTACGTCGCGATGGTCCGCGCCGGCGAAGCGGGCGGGTTTTTGCCCGTCGTGCTCGAACAGATCGCCGACTTCCGCACCCGCGAACAGGATCTGAAGGGCAAGGTGAAGGCGGCGCTCATTTATCCGTGCGTGCTCGGCTTCTTCGCCTGCGGCGTGCTGATCTTTCTGCTGACGTTTTTCATTCCGAAATTCACGAGCGTGTTTGCCGATTTCGGCGGACAGCTTCCCTGGCTCACGCAGATGATCGTCGCGGCGAGCCACCTCGTCACGAAATACGGATGGGCGGTTGCGCTGGCTGTGATCTTCGGCGTGGTGTGGATGCGCCGCTCGCTGACGACCGAATCCGGCCGGCGATTTCTCGAGCGCGTGATGCTCAAGACGCCCGCGATCGGAAAAGTAACGGCGCGTTTCGCGCTCGTGCGTTTCTGCCGAATGCTTGGAACGCTCGTCGGCGCTGGCGTGCCCCTGGTCTCCGGGCTCCGAACTGCGAAGGAATCGCTGGGCAATCAGACGCTCGCCGACGCGGTTTCACACGCGATCGAAGAAGTGCAGCGCGGCACGGCGCTCTCAAAAGCGCTGGGCGCGACGCCGGTCCTGTTTCCGCCGTCGGTGGTGGAAATGGTCGCCGTCGCGGAAGAAACCGGCCGGCTCGACAAGGAATTGATTCGCCTGTCGCTCGCGTACGAATCGGAACTCGACCGCAACTTGCGCATGCTGGTTGCGCTGGCCGAGCCGTTCATGCTGTTCGTAACCGCGGTCGTGATCGGCATCGTCGTCGTCGGGATGCTGCTGCCGATTCTCACATTGCAGGACGTTGTCCACTAAAGACTTTATGGCGCGGGCGATTTGCCCGCGCAGTTGAAGACGGCACGAGCAGGTTGCCCGTGCCTCAGAAAAGGGCCGACCATGAAAACTCGATTCGTTCGACGAACTCGCAAAGCCTTCACGCTCATCGAGCTGCTGCTCGTGATGGTGATTCTCGTGGTGCTCGCCGCGGTCGTCGTGCCGCGCTTCGCGGGCCGATCGGAACAGGCGCGCGTCACCGCCGCCACGACCGACGTGAACAACATCGACAACGCGATCGAAGCATTCGAAACCGACACCGGGCGCTATCCGAGCAACGACGAAGGCGTCGGCGCGCTGGTCAACGCTCCGCCGAACGTGCAGAACTGGCACGGCCCGTACATCAAGAAGGGCGTCCCGGTTGATCCGTGGGGGAATGCGTACGTGTATCGCCAACCCGGCACGCACAACACGAGCGGTTTCGACCTCTTCTCGATGGGCCCCGACGGCCGCGAAGGCGGCGACGACATCACGAACTGGTCGAACAACCCGGCCGGTAAGTAACCGGTCCGCTGAAGCGGACCCTACGCGGAGTTGGATGAGTCGCGATGAAAATCTCACGCCACGAGCATCGCGGGTTCACGCTTCTCGAGCTGGTGCTCGTGATGGTGATTCTGTGCATCGCGATGGCAATCGCGGCGCCTTCGCTCAGCGGTTGGAGTCACGCGTCGCGGTTGCGCGACTCGGCGGAGCAGTTCCTCGCGGCGGCGCGCTTCGCGCACACCCAGGCAATCGCGGAATGCAAGACCTATCGGCTGTATGTCGATCCGCAGGCGCGGACGTATTGGGTCACGATGCAGGACGGTCAGCAGTTTGTGAACGTCGGATCGGATTTCGGGCAGGTGTTTCAATTGCCCGACGGCGTGCAGATGCAGGTGACGTCAGATTCGGCGCCGACGGTGCAGTACATCGAGTTTTACCCGAGCGGTCGATCGATGGTCGCGACGGCGCGTTTTTCAGATAACGCGGGATCGATCGACGTCACGTGCCGATCGCCTGCGGAAGGGTTTTTGATCGATCGAACGGGGCAGCAACGAACATGATGCATCGCGCGGTCCATCTTCCGTGGGGTCCCGGCGCGCCGGGATCTGCCATCGAACGCGGTACTCCGCGGTCGAATCGGGTCGATGATTACATCGCCCCGAGACAGACAGGAATGTCTGTCCCACCGAGCGCCCGCGGCGCGACTCATACAGGCTTTACGCTCATCGAAGTGCTCGCGGCGCTGGTGATTCTTGGCATCGTCCTGCCCGTCGCGATGCGCGGGGTTTCGCTTTCGCTCGCGGCGGCGTCGAATGCGAAGCACATGAACGTCGCGGCGCAATTGGCGGATCAAAAGCTGAACGAAGTCGTGTTGACCGGCGATTGGCAGCAGAACGGTTTGTCCGGCGATTTCAATCCGGATCATCCGGACTATCGCTGGACGCTGCAGACCCAGCAGCGCGATTACGGACTCGATGAAGTGCGCGTACAGGTCTCGTGGACGCAGCGCGGACAGCAATACAACTTCGCCGCGTCGACGCTTGTCTACGACACGAACAACAGCTCCGGCGGAAGCAGTTCAACAAGCACGAACAGCGGGCTCGGACTCGATTCATCGCAATGAAGCGCAGGCCCTCACAACCTCGCGGATTCAGCCTGCTCGAGCTCATCCTCGTGATGGGAATGGTCGCGATCATCACGTTGTCGATGTACAACGCGATCAACGTCGCGAACAAGGCGAAGCGCAGCGCCAGCGACGCGGTCGAGCCGGCGCGAGCCGCGTCGATCGCCGCGGATCTGATCAAGAGCGATCTTGAGAATGTCCTGCCGCTGAAAGCTCCGCCGGCGATGGCGTATGAGTTTGTGGGGCAGCACCAGGGCGGCGGGACGGGCGATGCCGATACCGTCGAGTTCTTCGCGATGGGCAAGGATGAAAGCGCGCAGGATCAGCCGCTGTCGGACGGCGTGCGCAAGATCGTGCTGCTGCTGCACACGGATACGAATCCACCGGTGCTGGTGCGTCAGATCACGCGCGATTTGATCTCGCAGGAACAGCAACAGCCAGAAGAGGAAGTCCTTTGCCGCGGCGTGCGAAGTTTTTCACTGCGGTATTACGACGGAACGCAGTGGCAGGAGACGTGGGATTCGACGACCGTCGGCGATGCGCTGCCATTGGCGGTGTCGTTCACGCTCGATATCGCGCTGCCGGGAAGCGATCCGAACGACCAGAACGCTCGAACGCAGCGGATCACGAAGATCGTTCCGCTTGCGACCGCGAAGCCGACGGATGCCTCGACCGGTGATCCAGTGGGATTGCAATGATTCTTTCGCGTGCATCTTCGATGGCTGGTGGCACCGACATTCCTGTCGGTGATCGGGCGCGGTATTCCGCGACCGATATCGGTCGATGCGTACATCGACCGATCACAGGCAGGAATGCCTGTGCCACCAAAATGCATACGGTGCGAGCAGCGCGTCCACGACGCGGGGCCATACTCGTCATCGTGATCATCGTGACGATGGCGCTCGCGGCGACGGTGCTTGTGATGGGCCGCTCGATGCGCGTCGAGTCGATGGCGGCGGCGAACCAGGCCGCGACGGTGCAGGCCTCCGCGATTGAGCGCGGGGCAGAGCAATATCTGCAGGCGCTGCTGATCACCGAAGGCAACACGGACATCGACAACGTGACCGACGATCAGTTCGCCGGCATTCAGATCGGCGATGGTTGGTTCTGGGTGTTGCGGCCGGATTACGACGACCCGACCTTGCCGGTTTTCGGCATGGTCAAAGAAGGCGGAAAGCTGAACCTCAACACCGCGACCTACGACCAGCTGATGATGCTGCCGGGCATGATGGACGACATCGCCGGCGCGATCGTCGATTGGCGGGATGAAGATCAGGATCCGTCGCCTTCGGGCAACGAGACGTACGCGAAGAATGCGCCGTTTGAGTCGGTCGAAGAGATGATGATGATCCAGGCGGAAACGCCGGAAACGCTGCGCGAATTGCTCTACGGCATCGGCGGCGCGCCGCCGCTCGGTCAGGTCAGCACCGGCTCGAACGTCGGATTCAACGGCACGCAGGTGACCGATCCGCAACTCGCGCGAGGCATTTTCGATCTGCTCACGGTGTGGAGTCAGGATTCGGGCACCGATTCGAGCGGCGAAACCAAGGTGAATCCGAACACCGCCGGACGCAGCACGACGCGCACAAAGCTCGAAAGCGTGATTGATAAAGCCGAGGCGGATCGCATCGCCAACAGCATGCCGAGCAAGCGGAACAGCAGCCGTGGATTCGAGGACATTTTCGATTTCTGCCAGAAGCAGCAGGTGAAGGACTCGGATATGGACCTGGTGAACAGCGTGCTGACGTTCAGCCGCTCGCAAACCACCGTGGGTCGCATCGACATTAACGCCGCGCCGCGGGCAGTGCTGCTTACTCTAAATGGATTGACCGAAGACGATGCCGACAAGCTGATCGCGAATCGTCAGACCAATAACACGCCGGATTCTATTTCCTGGGTGAAGACGGCGCTGGGAACGAAGGCGATAGGCCTGGGCAATCAGATCACGACGACGTCGTCGCAGTTCTCCGCGGACATTTTGGCTGTCAGTGGAAACGGCCGCGCGTTCAAACGAGTGAAAATTGTGATAGATAACTCCAGCGGTACGCCGCAGATCGTTTTCCGTCGCGACATGACCGATCGCGGTTGGCCGATGGATCCCCAGATTCTCGCCTCGATTCGCGCCGGCCAGGGTCCGGGCAACTGGGCGGCAGGCAGCGGGGTCAGCAGCGGGCCGAGTGGAGCGCAAATGGGCGGCCCGGGAGGCGCATTTTAATGATCGGACGAACGAGCAGTTTCCTTGGCCTGGCGGTCGGTGAGCGCTCCGTCGCTTGCGCGGAAGTGCAGGTGACCGCCGATCGTCGCACCGTGCGCCGCACCGCGACGTTCGTGTTTCCCGCCGACATGTCGCTCGACAAACCGGACGCCGCGGGGCAGGCGCTCGCGGCGTTTCTGCGGGCGAAGAAATTCTCCGCGTCGCGCGCCATGGTTGGATTGCCCGCGCGCTGGCTGATTGCGATCGAGCGCGATGTTCCGCCCGCGGGGCAGGATCAGGCGCGGGCCACGCTACGGCTTCAGGCGGAGCGGCTGGCGGTGAGCGAAAGCGGAGAGATGCTGTTCGATTACGCGGGCGAAACCAGCACATCGATTGCGAGCAAGGTGCTGCTCGTCGGCGTGCCCAAAGCGCGGCTCGAAAAGGTTCAGCAGCTGATCGACGCCGCAGGCATGTCGATCGAAGCGATTACCTCGACCGGCCTGGCGCTCAGCGCCGCGATCGATAAAGCGGAAAAAGATGCGACGATGCTGGTTCTGAGCCGCGGCGGTGCGGAGCTGGTCTGGCGGCAAGCCGGTTCTCCTCGGCTGCTGCGGCATTTGGCGTACGTCGTCAACGGCGACAACACGCATTCAATTGCGACGCTCGGCGCGGAGCTGAAACGCAGCGTGACGCTCTCAGCGACGAACGGAACGGTCGGCCGCCGCGAGATGGTGCTGCTCGACGGCGTGGGCGTCCCGCAGGAAAAAGTCGGCGAGCTTTCGCAACGCCTTGGCCTCGACGTAAAGAGCGACGACGGCACGCGAATGCTCGGCCTTTCACCGATCGACCGCTCGACGGACGCATCGGACCAGCCGCAATCGCCCGGCTATTTCGCACCAGCGCTCGCGCTGGCGCTCGCGGCTTCGAAGCCGAGCACGATTCCCGTCAATTTCACGGAGTCGCGTCTAACTCCGCCGCCGGAAAAGCGTTTCGGTCGCAAGGCGGTCTGGGGCGGAATTGCTGGCAGCATCGCGGTGCTCGCCATCGCATTGCTGTTCTTCTCGGTTCATCATAAAGAATCGGAACTGGCCGATCTCGACGCCCAGATCAAGGAGATCAAGCCGACCGCCGACGCCGCGCAGGTCCAGATCGATCGTGCGAAATACAGCCGCGGTTATTTCGCTTCTCGTCCGCCGATGCTCGAGGCCATGCGTGACATTGCGCTCGCCTACGGCGACGACACGCATATCTGGGTCACGAGCTTCAAACTCGCTGATAACGGCAAAGGCCAGATCATCGGCAAGACAACCGATCAGCGCTCGGTCATCAACCTGATGGAGAAGCTCAACAAGCATCCAAAGTTCAGCGATGTGCGCAACCTCGGCATGGTCGAAAGCGACAGCAAAACGCACGACGCGACCTACACGATCGCCTTCACCTACAAGATGGAGCAGTAGCCCGTGGTCTTGTCGAAACGAGAACGATATATCGCGGTGGTCGCGATCGGCGTCGTGGTCGTGCTGGGACTGTTCCAGTACGTGCTTTCGCCGATGATGGATAGCTCCGAGAAGCTGGATCAGGATATTCAGCAGGCGACGAGCGATTACCGCGATTACAACCGGACCATCAAGCAGAGCAAAGATGCGAAGGCGGAGCTGATTGCGCTGACGAAGTCCGACCCGAAAAACCCCGCGAAGCTGAGCGCCGACGCATCATCCGCCGAGACAGTGGTCTACAGCCACGTTCGCGACTGGGCGCAGGAAGCGCGGATGTCTCCGCCGAGCGTTCAGCCGACTCGATCCGCCGAGAAGGAAAAAGATTTCTACAAGCTGACCTTCCGCGTGCAGGGCGGCGGGACGATGCAGCAGATCTCTGAATTCCTGTATCGGGTCAAGACTTCCTCCGCGCCTGTGCAGATCAATGAGTTGCAGATCACGAGCAACAAGGAAAACACGGACGATTTGAAGATGACAATCACGCTGTCGACAATTTATCTCCCGCCGGACACCGACAAGAGCAAGCAGCAGCAGCCGATCGCGACGCCCGTCGCTCACGCGAGTGAGGTGGATCAATGAAAATCCCGGCCCTCATCGCGATCGGTTCGACGGTGGTTTTTGGCGCGGTCTTCGCCTTCGCGGCGAGCTTGTCGAATTCCTCGCCGACGACGAAGCGGTCGTCGAATTACAGGGATGAGTTCGGCGTCATCGTGGAGAAAAACATCTTCATGCGGGACCGTTCGCGGACGCTCTACAACCCGAGCAGCCGCCCGCTCTCTACACAGTCGACGCAGCATTTCACTAAGTCACTTGAAGAACAACTGGTGCTCACGGGTATCGTGTTCGAGGACGGCGAATACCACGCGTACGTCGAAGACACGTCAGCCGACAAGATTCTGCGCCTCGCCGGCGGTGACGACGTCGCGCACGGAAAGATCACGCAGATCGAAATCGATGCGGTGCAATACATGGCGGCCGGTAAAGCGCCGCAGTGGATTGACATCGGCAGCGATTTCACCGGCCATGCATACAGCGGATTTTCCGATTCGAGTTATGCGAGCGGCAGTTCCTCAGGCTCATCGTCGTCATCGTCGAGCACTCCGGCGACCGGCGCTTCGAGCCAGCCGGCGATCAACCCAAATGATCCGAACCTGAGCGTTGAACAAAAAATGCGCCTGCGCGCCCAGCAACAACAGTCACAACGTGGCGGCCGCCGATAAGCGAGAGCTTCTTTATGACGAACTCCTCCGAACGAATTTCCAGCATCTGGTCCCGGCGAGCCTTTGCGCTGTCGCTTGCGATCGCAGCAGCCTCTCCGCTGGCGGCGCAGACAACGCAGCCGACGAATCCGAACGATCAAAATCTGACAGTCGAAGAGCGCATGCGATTGCGGCGCGCTCAAGAGGCGCAGTCGACATCGCCGTTCAACAACGCAGCGCCCGGCACGCCTGCGACGAGCCCGACGACGCACAACGGCAACGGCGTGCACGGCATCACCAGCCAGCCGGGCGGAAAGTTCCTGATTAATTTCGTCAACGCTGACATCAACACGGTGCTCGACGAGCTCTCGAGCAGTGCCGGGTTCATCATCGTAAAGCAGGTCCAACCGCAGGGACGCGTGACCGTCCAGAGCAAGCAACCGATCAGCAAAGACGATGCGATTGCGCTGCTCAACACCGTACTGAAGGAAAACAAACCCGCTTATGCCGCCATCACGCAGGATCGGATATTGAAGATCGTGCTGCGCGACGACGCTCGCCACATGGCGATTCCCGTCCGCATCGGTTCGGATCCGGACAAAATCGCCGAGACCGATGAGCTCATCACCCAGGTGATTCCGCTGAAGTCCGTCGATGCGGTGCAGTTGAAGCAGGACCTCGCGCCGATCGTCGGGGATGTCGACTTCACCGCGAATGCGTCCGCCAATGCGCTGGTGATTACGGATACGTCAGCCAACATCAAGCGTCTCGCGAAGATCGTCAGCGCGCTGGATACGAGCCTCGCCGGCTCAACCGACGTGCGCGTGATTCATCTCGAATACGCGAGCGCCTCCGGCGCCGCGAAGCTGGTGAATGATCTGTTTGGCGAGCAGGCACGCACCGGACGAAATCAGCAGGAGAATCAACCGCGTTTCGGGTTCTTCGGCGGCGGATTTCCCGGGGGATTCAGTAGTCGCGAACGTGGCGGCAGTAGTCAGGCGAATCAGCAGAGCGGTCGTGAACAAGTGCACGTGAATGCGTCATCCGACGATCGCACGAACACCGTTGTCGTGACGGGTCCGCCCGACACACTCGAAATTATCGAGAAGGTGATCAAGGAGCTCGATGCGAATCCAGCTTCGGACGAAACCGAATTCGTTTATCGGCTGAAGAATGCCGACGCGCTCAACGTCGAACAGGTCGTGAATAGTCTCTTCGGCAACGCCGTGCCAAGCCGCGGATCGTCGGGCAGCTCGCGCAGCAGCAACCAGCTCAACAGCAATCGCAACACGCTCAGCAGCGGTAACCGCACCGGCGGCGGCGGGCTCGGCTCCAGCTCCGGTCGAACCGGGCTCGGCTCGTCCGGCAGCAGCTTTGGCTCCGGCAGTTCGTTTGGTTCGAGCAGCTTCGGCGGAAGCCGATTCGGCTCGACGGGCTTCGGCGGATTTGGCGGTCTCTCATCCAGCGCCCAGCAGTCCGGTGCGGATCTCTCCGGCCAGGTCACCATCATCGCCGATCCCGACACCAACTCGATGCTCGTTCGCACGTCGCCGAAGAACTACGAGCGCGTGCAACTGATCCTCCAGGAGCTCGACCGCCCAGTCGCGCAGGTGTTGATCAAGGTGCTGATCGCCGAAGTCACGCACGACAACTCCACCGATCTCGGCGCCGAGTTCTCCGCGCTGAACCTTCGCGCCAGCGGAAATGGTTCGCAGGTCGGAACGAACTTTGGACTTCCCAAGCCTCCGACCGGCACCGGCGCGATCGTGCAGGTGCTCGAAGACAACTTCACCGCGACGTTGCGAGCGCTCGAAACCACCGGAAAACTCGACGTCCTTTCGCGGCCGTATATCCTCGCATCCGACAACCAGCTGGCGAGCATCACGGTTGGCCAGGAAGTGCCGCGGGTCACGCGCTCGCAGATCAGCGACACCGGCCAGACGAACAACACGATCGAGTATGACGACATCGGTATCCTGCTGGACGTCGTTCCGCACATCAATCCCGACGGACTGGTGATCCTCGATGTGGCGCCGGAAATTTCGGCGCTCACCAGCAGCAGCATCCAGGTTTCCGAATCGGTATCGGCGCCCATCTTCAACAAGCGGTCGGCCCAATCGCGCGTCGGTGTGGTCGATGGCCAGACGATCGTTATCGGGGGTTTGATGGAAGACAAGAAGACCGTCAACGAAAGCAAGGTGCCTCTGCTGGGCGATATTCCACTGCTCGGCAATCTTTTCCGCCGCAAGATCGACGATAAGACGAAGACCGAACTGCTGATCTTCCTCACGCCGCATGTGGCCGCGAAGCCCGAACTGCTCAAGGAAATGTCGCAGGACGAAATGAACGGCACGAAGCTGACGCCGAACTCGGTCGCCCCCGGCGCCTTCCAGGATCACCTCCGCGGAATGCAGCGCGGCGCCGCGAGCCGTCCGACCACGCAGGATCAATCGCAATGAATCGAATCGTTATGTGGATGGTGATCGGATGCGCGGGGATCGCGCTGGCCGGCTGTACGTCGACGCCGAAGAAGCAGACGTCGGCGAGCCAGGCCGCGAAAGATTTCCCGCAGGCGAACGCGGCGCGCACGGCGCCGATCACACCGGACGACGCCTGCGCCACGCGCTTGCAGGATCTGTGCGGCCCGCTGCTGCTTTTTTACAGCACGCACCATCGGCTGCCGAACGATTTGAAGGAACTGGCCGACGAATACGACGTCGGCGATCTCACCTGTCCCGTCTCACGCTTGCCGTACATCTATAACCGCGAAGGCCTTCGCGGAAACGATCCGAAGGTCCGCATCGTCATCTACGACGCAGCGCCCGCGCATTCCGGCATCCGCTGGGGAATCGGCCTGGTTGAAGCCGAACCCGGCGTCGCCCCGGTCGCGAAGGTCGTGGCCGTGCCGAATCAAGTGATTCCGATGCACATGCAGTAGCAGCGTGTCGCTCTGATCTTTGTAGGGTCCGCTTCAGCGGACCGGTTATTCGCCGTTTAGGGGGAGAAATAACCGGTCCGCTGAAGCGGACCCTACAAGAGCCGATTTGTGCTACTACTTCGTCGATCCGACCATAAAGCTGCCCTCGATCGAGTCGCCTTTCTTCAGCTTCAGATTCTGCTCCGGCACGACGTTGCTGCTCAGATCTTCCGGCGAGCAGACGCGCTTGTTCACGAACAGTGTGTAACCGTTCTCCGAAATCCCAGCTTTACACTGGTGGCGATCGTTTTCGGTGAACTCGACGCGCAAGCCTTTGCCGCTCGAATCGGTGAGCGACGCGGAATTGCAGTCGTACTTTGTCGAGTTGAAGTCGAACGCGTCCGGCCGATCCATTTTCAGGTACGAAACGTCGGCGGAGTCGGGCTTGGCGGTGCCGATCGGTCGGCCGATGTGTGTGTCGGGATAGACCGTCCAATTCGCCTTCCGATTCCAGCTGAACTGATCGAACTGCTTCGGCAGCGCAAACGCCCAGCCCGCCTCAAGCACGTCGCCTTCGTTGCCTTTCCAATCGATGCGATAGGTAAACTTGTTCCCGCTCAGTGCCGCATGCACGTGTCCAACAACCTTGGACGCATTCGAATCGAGCGCCAGATCGCCATCGAGCGACTTGTCGCTCGCCTTCTCGTTGATCACCTGCACCGGATGGCGGTCCATGTGCCGCCAATCGAGCTGCCGCTTGTTGTCGCGCATCACGAGATTCAGCTGCGGGAACTTAAAGCCTTCCGGCATCTCCTTCGCGAGCTCGCTCTTGGGCTTCGTGGGACGAAGCTCATACTGATGCGAGATGACGTTGTTCCCGGAAGCGTCGTCGAAATCGATGCGCACCGCTGCGGAGATTTTCGGCAGTGTCACTTTCATCGTGCTTTTCGTCAGCGGCGCGAGCCTGGCGTCGAACGTTCCGCTCTCGCCCGCCTTGCCGTTCTCGTCGATCGCGGTCCACTTCGCTTTCAGATTCGACAGATCCGTGAATGAGTAGCGATTCTCGACTTCAAAGCTGACGTCCGAATTGCTGACATTCGCCTTCTCACCAAAGTAAATCGGCGAGTAGACATTCTTGATCGTGTAATACCACGGCCGCGGATTGCGGAAGGCATCGACGATGCCCTTGATCTTCAAGAAGTTGATCCCCGTGCGCTCGTCATAGTAGTAGAGCTTGGTCGGGCACTTGTCGGCGATGGCGCGATCCTGCCATTCCCAGAGGAAGTTTCCCGGAATGCATGCCTCGCGATAGGCGACATCCCACGTCTTCTGAAGGATCGGCGTCCACGCTTCCCAGCAGCCGGCGTCGGCGCCGAGTCGCACATCCCAGTTGTTCGGGTTCTCCAGGTAGATGTGCGGGTGCTTCACTTCGACATCGCGCTTGGCGCCTTCGACCATCTGCTCCGGCTTCCAATAGTGGGAGTCCGACATTTCCGTCTTGTACTGTTTGGCTCCCATGCACGACACGTCGCGCGGGCGCGTCGGATCCAGTTCCTTCACGAGGTCGGCGACGGTCTGCAGGTTCTGGCCTTCCTTGTTTTCGTTGCCGACCGTCCACACCACCACCGAGGGATGATTCTTATCCCGCCGAATCGTTTCGCGGGCGCGCTGCGTGAACGCGGGCTCCATCGCTTTATCGTTGGTGGGCGTCCAGCAGTAGGGGAGCTCGTCGCAGACATATATGCCAAGCTCGTCACACAGATCATAAAACCCGCTGCCATACGGATAGTGCGAGGTGCGAATGGCGTTGATGTTGCACGCCTTCATCAGCTCGATGTCTTTTCGCCAGAGATCCGGACCGACCGCCGTTCCATCCTGTGCCGACACATCGTGCCGGCAAATGCCCGCCATCTTGATCGGCCTGCCGTTGAGGAGGAAAACGCCGTCCTTGATCGTCACTTCGCGGATGCCGAAACGCTTCGTCACGGTTTCGGTGACCTTGTCGCCATCGAGCACTTCGACGTGCATCGTGTAAAGATTCGGAAACTCCGCCGACCAGAGATTGGGATGATCGACGACGGTGGTCTCACTCGCGTTCTCCACGCCGTCGATCGTCACACGCACTTTCGCGTCGCCGCTCGTTTTCGTGGTGACCTTCACTTCGGCTTTATCACCCTCGAGCAAACGAGTTTGAATCGTGAGATCTTCGAGATGCGCCTTCGGCACGCTGAACAAAGTTACCGGGCGGTGGACTCCACCGAGGAAAAAGTAATCGCCGGTATCCAGCTGCGAGCTCTTCGTATTCTTCGTCACGCGCAGCGCGAGTAGATTTTTTTCACCAAACTTTACGGCCGGCGTGAGGTCCGCCTGAAACGCAACCCATCCGCCTTCGTGATAGTTCTTCCGACCCCAGCTCGCTTCATCCACATCGACAGGCTGACCGTTCAGCCACACTTCGCAGCCGTTCTGCACGCCGTCGAAGTTCAGCTTCACGAGCCCGCCTTCCCAGGCCTTCGGCACTTCGAACTGCACGCGATAAAACCCGGAAGAATTATCCGCCTCGTTGTATGTCGCGGGGGAAAAGCCGGCCATTTCCCAGTTGCCGGGAACTTTCAGGTCGGACCACTTCGAATCTTCCGTGTAATCCGTTTTGTAAAACGGCTCGAAGTCTTTCGGATAATCGACCGGCACAACGTTCTGCCAGCCTTCGCCCTTGGGCCGCTGGTCTTTCGACTGCTCGAGCTTGAACCGCCACGTGCCGTCGAGCGAGATGGTGTGATCCTTGTCGGTCGGAATCGGAATGGCCGACGACTTGAGCGCGAGGAAACACACCAGCATCGCAACGATCCAATGTCCACTGTTCATTCAATTCTCCGGAGGATGTGACGAGACGCCGAGCGGTCGAACGTTTTTTCCCTTGGTGCCGGTGTTTTCGTCGCCGAGATCTTCACGGGCCGCTTGCGCGAGCTTGGTCAATCGCTCGACAATGTCGGGGTGGTCGGCGGCGAGATTCTTCTGTTCGCCGGGGTCGTTCGACAGGTTATACAGCGCCTGCGGAATCGGTGCATCCGGCTGTTCGAACTTCGTGTAGTGGTATTCATCTTCGAGCTTGCTCGGAAAGCGAAGCTTCCATTTTCCGCTGCGCACCGCCATGAGGCGACCATCGGCGAAGTAGAAGAATTCTTCGTGCGGCGATTTCGCGTCCGCCTTTGCTTCCATCAACGCGAGGATGTCCGTGCCATCAATAATGCGATCGGTCGGCATCTGCGCGCCGGCAAGCCCCGCAATCGTCGGCGCGAAATCGAAATTCACCGCGATCTCATGGCACACGCTCCCGGCGGGGATATGTCCCGGCCAGCGCATGATGCAGGGCACGCGCATCCCGCCTTCGTACGTGGTTCCCTTGCCCGATCGAAGTGGCGTGGCGATGCCACCATTTTCGCCACGGATCAGCCAGGGGCCGTTGTCGCTGGTGAAGATCACCAGCGTATCGTTCTCCAGTTTCAAATCGGAAAGTGTGTCCAGCACTTGGCCGACGCTCCAGTCGATCGCCTGGACCACGTCTCCATACAACCCACGATCCGATTTGCCTTGAAATTTCTTCGAGATGTGCAGCGGCGTGTGCGGCGCGTTGTGCGCGAAATACAGAAAGAACGGACCATCCTTGTGCGCGCGGATGAACTTCGTCGCCTCATCCGTGTAGCGCTCGACGAGCGTGTCCTGATCCGTGTGCTGTTCGATGACCTTGTCCCCGCGGATGATGCAGTCGGGCTTGCTGTCGTTGCTGTACGGCATACCGTAATACTCATCAAACCCGCGATGCGTCGGAAGGAACTCGGTCGCGTCGCCGAGATGCCATTTGCCGATACAGCCCGTGGCGTAGCCTTTGGTTTTCAAAATCTGCGCGATCGTCACTTCGTTCGTGTTCAGCCCGTATTTCGATCTGGAATAGAAGACATGTTCAAACGGATGCTTGGTTCGCTCGGCGGGGATGCGACCGAGCCCGACGCGCTGCGGATAGCAACCGGTCAAGAGTCCTGCGCGCGACGGGCTGCACACTTGCGCCGACGCATAAAAATCAGTGAACCGCATCCCCTCCGACGCAAGCTTGTCGATTCGCGGCGTTTTGATGTCCGGCGAACCGTAGCAGCCGAGGTCGTTATACCCCTGATCGTCCGTCAGAATGATGACCACATTCGGGCCGCGCTGCGCCCACGCCGAAAACGCGAAGACGGCGCACCAAAGCACAAGCATCCAATGTCGCATGGGCGAAGATTCTACAAGATGCTGTGAAGTTTCAACGCTGCCGAGAAATTTCTTCGCGGATCGGCTTCACTCGCGGCATAATGGTGTCGCTCATGGCAGATCCGAAGAAGGCGAAACACACCATTTTAGTTTTGGATGACGAGCCGGACGTGGTCCGCAGCGTGCAGGATCTCTTGCGCCTCGACTACAAGGTCCTCGGCGCGACGAGTGTCGAAGAGGCCATGAAGATCATGGACGAGCACGACATCCATGTCGTCATGACCGACCAGCGTATGCCCGGCACGAGCGGCGTGGAGTTTCTCAGCAAGGTGCGCTCGAAGCATCCGGAGGCGATTCGACTGCTCTTCACGGGTTATGCCGACATCCGCGCCGTCATCGACGCGATCAACCACGGCAAAGTTTATCGTTACATCAACAAACCGTGGGATCCGGACGAGCTGCAGGCCATCATTCGCGAAGCGATCGATCGGTACGATCTGATCATCGAGCGCGAGCAACTCATGGCGGATCTGAAAGTTGCCAACGAGCAGCTCACGAATGCGAATAAAGAGCTGCACGAAGCGAACGAGCTGAAGAGCGCATTTATCCAAGTCGCCAGCCACGAGCTGCGCACGCCGTTGACGATCCTGATCGGCCTGACCAACCTCGCCAGTCGCGCACCGAATCTCCAGGGGCCGCTGAAGGAATGGCTCGGTCGCATCGATACCGCCGCGAGGCGATTGCAGCGGCTTGTCGATCAGATTGTCTCGATGCTCGCGGTCAATACGTTCGATCAGCCGATGCATCGCCAGCCGACCGATCTGCAACAGCTGCTCCAACACGCCGCTGATGATGTGATGCCCTTTGTCGAGCTTCGGCGGCAAAAGCTCGAGCACAACGTTGCGCCCGGATTGAATCACGTTGAAATCGATCCCGAAATGATCCGCGATTGCGTCGACCATCTCTTGCTGAACGCTGTGAAGTTCACACCGGACGAAGGTCGCATCACGATTGGCGCAGCACGCCATGACGACGCGGTGCAGATCCACATCGGCGACAGCGGCGTCGGCATGAACGAATCCGAAACCGCGAAGCTGTTTCAGCCGTTCTTCACGGGCTTCGACGTTTCGCGACATTCCTCCGGCCATTTCGAGTTCAACCGCCGCGGGATCGGACTTGGGCTCTCCGTCGTGAAAGCGTTCGTGCATCGTCATGGCGGAGAGATCACCGTGCAAAGCGAGCCGGGCAAGGGCACGACCTTCACGATCACCTTGCCCACCCAGGCGCCGGCGGCCACCGGAGCGCCCGCATGATCTTCCAGACGCACGCGCGGCTGGCGACGTGGATGCGCTACCTGTCGCGCGTCGGCTCGGGGCTGGTGATCGCCCTCGGTATCGCCGTCCTGATCGGCTGGGAACTGCGGATCGAGGCCCTCAAGCGGATCTTTCCCCATCTCATCGCGATGAACCCGGTGACCGCCGTGTGCTTCATCCTTTGCGGCGCGTCGCTGATCTTCCTCTACCCTGAGCAACCGAGCCGTCGCGCGAAACACGCCGCCGAGATCCTCGCATTCATCGTGCTGCTGGTCGCGATCTTCAAATTGATCGACTACGCGTTCAACCTGGAAACCGGGATCGACAAGTTGCTGTTTCGCTACCGCATCGAGCGCGACATTATTCCAAACAGAATTGCGCCGAATACCGCCGTCGGATTCGCGCAGATCAGCGTATCGCTCCTGACGCTGGATTTTGAAACCCGATGGGTCCGCCGTCCCGCGCAGATCTTCGTCATGATCTGCGGAATGCTATCGTGGCTCGCGCTGCTCGGATATGCATACAGCGTGGCCACGCTGTATGGCGTGACCAGCTACATTCCAATGGCGCTGCACACGGCGCTGGCATTTCTCATTTTGTCGGTTTCCCTACTCTTCGTGCGGCCGAACGAAGGCTTCATGGCGGTCGTGACAAGCGACACGACCGCCGGGCTTCTCGTGCGACGGCTCATTCCGACGGCCATCCTGCTGCCGTCGATGGTCGGATGGTTTCGACTGATCTTCGAGCGGGTAGGGTACTTCTCAACCGAAACCGGCACTGCGTTCTCGGTCATCACCAACATCGCAATTTTTCTCGCCCTCGTCTGGTGGAGCGCCGCGATGCTCTACACCAGCGACCGCAGACGAAATGCTGCTGAAGCGGCGCTCGGCGACGAACGCAACCTCTTTCGCACCGTCATCAACAGCCTGCCGGATCTGATCTACGTGAAGGATCTGCAGGGCCGAAACATTCTGAACAACAAGGCGCATCAGCAATTTCTCAATCGCACCGCCGAGGAATTGAAAGGCAAAACCGTCTACGACTTTTATCCAAAGGAAATGGCCGACCTGTTCTCCAAAGACGAACAGGACGTCATGCACTCCGGGAAGGTGCTTCTCAACCGCGAAGAGCGCTTGCGGGATTCGCAAGGACACGTTGGATGGGCCGCGACGACAAAGGTTCCGTACACCGACGCGCACGGCAAAATCAGCGGGCTGGTCGGCATCACGCGCGACATCACCTCGCGCAAAGCGGCGGAAGAAGAATTGCAGGAGAAAAACCTGCTACTCGAGCATCTGGTTGCATCCGAGCGAGAAGCGATGGGCGCGCTCAAGCAGGCGCAGAGCGGTCTGGTGCAGGCGGAGAAGCTCGCGGGGCTTGGGCAGATGGTCGCGGGCGTGGCGCACGAGATCAACAATCCGCTGTCGTTCGTGAGCAACAACGTCGCGGTGCTCGCGCGCGACCTCGCGGCGATCAAGCGGTTGCTCGAGATGTACCAACAAGCCGAGCCGATGCTCGCGGAGGCGAAGCCCGAGCTGTCGGCGGAGATCAAAGAGTTTTGCGAACAGATCGATCTGCCGTACACGATGTCGAGCCTCGACGATTTGCTGAAGCGCTCAAAGGAAGGTTTGCGTCGCATTCAGCAGATTGTGAAAGACCTCCGCGATTTCGCGCGGCTGGATGAAAGCGATCTGCATGAGATCGATCTCAATGCAGGGATCGAATCGACCGTGAACATCATTCGTGGCAAGGCGAAGGGTAAGCGAGTGGATTTACAAACGGATCTCAAGCCGCTTCCGCCGGTGACCTGTTTCCCCGCGAAGCTCAATCAGGTGATCATGAACCTCATCTCGAACGCGATCGACGCCTGCAACGAAGGCGGGGCGGTAAAAGTGGAAAGCCATGCGAATGGCGATCGCGTGACCGTTGCGGTGAGCGACAACGGCAGCGGCATTCCACCCGAGATTCGCCAGCGGATTTTCGATCCGTTCTTCACCACAAAACCGCCGGGACAGGGCACGGGCTTGGGTTTAAGCATCAGCTATGGCATTATTCAGGACCATCAGGGGACGATTAAAGTCGATTCCGAGCCCGGCGAAGGCTCGCGGTTCGAATTCACCGTTCCCACGAAGCCAGTGCTGAAGGGAAAATCGGGACTCGGGACTCGGGATTAGGGATTCGGCAGCAGGGAATTATGTCTTCACCCGCACCGCGAATCCCGAGCCCCGAATCCCGACCGTCACTTTTTTAATCGAGGATTGCCCGCTCATGGTATTATCTCGGCATCACTCACTTCTGTTTCCGGGAGGCGTTATGGCGGCGGTCGAACCTGCGCCCGAGCAGATCCGAAAAGCGATCGACACCTTTCTGGAAATCGCCTACGAAGGCGCGCATCCGCCGCTGGTGGTGCAGTCGCAGCTCGCGACATTGAATGCGTGGAAAGGCGCCTTTCTGGCGGCGCCCGTGTTCGCGAAATTGCCCGGCCGATATAGCATGCGGCTGGGCAACAAGTATTACCCGCACATGAAGCTGGTGATGGAGCCCAGCCCGGATCAGAAGCAGTGGCTCTTCCGCGCCGACACGCACGATCGCCACTGCTGCCCGCCGCCTGAAGCGCCGGAATACACCGAGTTCTGCAAGCTGATGGAACGCAACCAGCGGGTGTCAGAAAAAATCGAAACCGCGTGGGCCGATCAGGGATTGCCCACTTTCAAGACCTATCTGCGTGAAGACCTCGCCCGCAGAAAGGGCGAAGCAAAACTGAATTGACCCGATCGAAACACAAAGCCCCGGCTGCTAGCAGCCGGGGCTTTCGTTTGGTTTCATTTGATGATCACTTCGCTTGCCCGTTCGCATGCTTTTCGATTGCCTTCATCAGCTGATCCGGATCGAAGGGCTTCGTCATATAATCCGTCGCCCCGCACGCCATTCCCTTTTGGCGATTCTTTTCGCCACCGAGGGCCGTCAGGATAATGATCGGCACCCGCTGCATCGATTGATCCTTCCGCATCGTCTTGCAGATCTCAAAGCCATCCGCATCGGGAAGCATGAGGTCCAGAATGACCACGGTCGGTGTGCCTTCGCGGACCTGCTGCATTGCGCGGGCGCCATTCAATGCTGGGCGATACTGAAATCCGCAAAGTTCGGCATACGCGCCCACCATCGCATTGATTTCCGGGTCGTCCTCAACCACCAGAACGGACTTCGTCCCATTGGAAATTTGGTCGGGTGCTGTCTCCGTCATCCTTCGATATACTAACGCGCCCAAGCGGAGGTTTTCCACGTGAGCTGGAATAAACCGCCTATCGAGCAGTTCTGGTCCGCGGTCGAGACGTACCTGCGCATCGCATACGGCGAAGCGCGCGTCCCGGGGGCGGCTCAGAAGCGCATCGAAACTCTGCGCGCGACGGGGAATGGCGATCTGTACGCGAGCCCGGTGTTCGCGCGCGACGATCCACAATCACCCAAGCGCCTCAGCCTTCGCCTCGGCAACCCAAGTTACCCGCACATGAAGATGGTGGTCGAAGCCAAGCCCGGCGGGAACGGCTATCTCTTCCGCGTCGACACACACGACCGCCATTGTCGTCCCGCGCCGGAGTCGCGCGAATATCGCCTCTTCTGCGAACTGACCGAGAACAACCTGAAGGTGGCGGAAGCGATAGAAGCGGCGTGGACCCGCGATCACCTGCCGACATTTAAAGAATTCCTGCGCGAAGATCTCGCCGCACGAACTGCAGCGCATCAGTCGCATTGACAACGGAGCGGAAAGAGGTGAACCACGAATGAACACGAATTCTCACGAATAGAGAACTGGCTTTTCTCCATTCGTGTTCATTCGTGTCCATTCGTGGTTCACTCTTTTTCGCTGCTACCAATCAATCTTCGGCGCCTGCGTCGGCTCCCAGATCACGCGCGATGCACCGAGAACCGTGCCCGTCGCGAACGCAATGTCGACCTGCGAGATCTGATAATCGGTCACGGCGCTGATCTCAGCCGACGCAGCGCTCGCCAGGCGAGTCTGCGCATCGATCACATCCGTGCTCGTCTGCAAACCCTGGTTGAACTGCCGAATCTCAAGCTCCACCACGCGCGCCGCCAGCTCAGTGCGCTTCTTCGCGGCGAGGATGCGGAACCAGTTTGTGTTGAGCTGATCGATGGCGCCCGCGAGGTCCTGGCGAATCTGAATCTCCCGCTGTTCTTTCGTCGCCAGCGCCTGCAAGCGAACCGCCAGCGCCCGCCGGAGCCGGCTTCGCGCTGCCTCGTTGCCGATCGGAACTTCCAGATGGATGCCGACGCTGTGATCCTGGAAATTCCGGTCGCTCACCATGCTGAACGATTCGTTGAAATCTCCGCCCAGGCCATTCACGCCGTACGTGTACGCGAGCGACACCAGCGGCAGCATGTCATTCTTCGCGATGTTAACATTCGACGTTTCGATCGCGATCTGCAGTTCCAGATCGAGCAACTCCATGCGGTCGTTCATGGCGCGGTTCATCAGGTCGGTTGGACGCAGCTTGTAGTAAAGCGTTTTCGGCTCGGTCGTCGGCACGATGACGATGTCGGACTCCATCGGCAGATCCGGATCATTCAAGATCCGCTTCAGATCGCGCTCGCGATCGCGCACGGTGTTTTCTGCGATGATGATCGCCTCGCGCTTGTCCGCGACGCCGGATTCGGCGCGCGTGACGTCAACGCTGGCCGCGGCGCCGGCTTCGACCTGCCGCTGCGCGCGCTCATACTGCGCGACCGCCAGGTCATACTCCTGCTTCCGCACGCGAAGCTCCTGTCGCGCCGCATAGAGCCGCCAATAGATCCGATCGACGTCCGTCAGCACGCGAATGACTTCCAGCTTGGTGTTCGCCTGCGACTGGAGGTAATTGTATTTCGCGACGCGAATCGGCTGTTCGTTGTAATACGCGCCGGCGCCGCGCAGCAGCGGTTGAGTGAACGTCGCCTGCACATCGGATGTGTACGATGGATTCAGCGTCGAGAACTGGTTGTTCGTCTCGAACCGGTCCATCGGCACCTGCAGCTGGATCGTTCCACCGGTGCGGAGCGGAAGCGTGATGCCGGGCGAAACGGAAAAGTCCTTCACCTCCGAGCCTTCGAGCTCGGACGCGGTGGGCGTGTCCGTCACGGAGAACCGCGAATCGGTGGTGAAGAGCGCTTCGAAACGCGCTTCTTCCGCGTTCACCGTTTCTTTCGCGATGGTCGGATTGAGCAACTCAACTTTCAGGTCGAGATTGTTCTCCATCGCCAGTTCGCGGGCGCGTTCGATCGACATCTCGACGGTGCTCGTGCCTTGCGTCGCGGCAGTCGTGGGAGCGGTGGTGATGCTGATCGTCGGCGCGGTCGTCGCCTGCTCGAGATGAAGCGGCTCGACATCGCGCAGCACTTCGCGCGGCAGAGTTGGCATCTCGCTCGTGCAACCAATGAGCGTCAATGCGAGGAGCGCCCATTTAGCCGCGCGGGCTTGCCCCGCGCGAAACGCAAACCGGCTCCGCGGCGCCCGCGCGGGGCGAGCCCCGCGGCTAAATAACCGATATCGCGCGCGCGTTTCCACCTCGGTTGAATCATTCATGCCGCAGCGCCTCAATCGGATCGAGGCGGGCCGCCTTGATCGCGGGAAACATGCCGAAAATCAGCCCGACCGTCGCGGAGAAACCGAACGCCAGCGCGATCGCCGAGGGTGGAACGATGATTCCTTTCATCGACGCGCCCGGCGCCATCGTCTCGCCTTCCATGCGCATCGAAGTCACGTCGGGTATGAACGACGCGACCGTCGTGGTAATCGCCTGTCCCATCGCGAGGCCGAGCGCTCCGCCGATCAGGCATAGGACGACTGCTTCGACGAGGAATTGCAGCAGGATCGCGCTCGGCCGCGCGCCGACCGCTTTTCGCAAACCGATCTCGCGCGTGCGCTCCGAGACGCTCACGAGCATGATGTTCATGATGCCAACCCCGCCGACGAGAAGCGATACGCCGACGATCGCCGTCGCGATCAGCGTCACCATCGATGCGACGCGAGAGAATTGTTCGACCACGCGCTGTGCCGTCTGCACTTCAAACGTATCTTCCTGCCCCGGTTTGATGCGGCGCTTTTGCCGCATGTAGAACTCGATCTCCGCTTTCGCGTCGTCCGCGAGCTCGGGCGATTTGCTCGCCGCCATCACCGCATACCACGGCCACCGGTCGCGCTCGACCGCATAGTTGAACGGAATGACAACCTCGCGCTGCTCGCCCATCATCCCCATGAACGCCGCCGGCGGTTCGAGCAGTCCGATCACCAGCAGGCGATCGTTGTTCAACTGGATGTATTGCCCGACCGGGTCGCGATCGAGCGCGAGTTTGTCGCGCAATACTTCGTTGATCAGGCAGACCGGCCGCCGCTGCTGGTTGTCGAGAAGTGAAAGTGGCCGGCCGTAGATCACATAGCGCCGCTCGATGTCGTGCCAGTCCGGATCGACGCCGTAGATGTTGACGTTCGAATCCTCGACCTTCGAGCCGAAGATGGCGGTGCCACGGTCCTGGTTCAGATGCGTGAACTTCGCGACGGACGGGCAGTGCTCGAGCATCTCGTCGAAATCGTTCAGCCGAAACATGATCTGCCGCCACGAAACGGTGCGGTATTTCTCCGGCCAGTGCGGCTCGACGAAGATCTTGTTCGTGCCGAACGCTTCAAACTCGTTCAGCACGCGATCTTTCATGCCGGTAATGAGCGCGATGACGGCGGACACCGCCGCGACGCCGATCATGATGCCGATCGTCGTGAGGATCCCACGCACCTTGTTCGCCCAGATCTGCGAAAGGGCGAGCACGATGCTCTGGTAGAGCAAGACGACCGGTGCCACGAGGATGCGCAAGAGCGTCATCATGCGGCCACCGGATCTTTCTCGACCGGCAGGTCGCTGAGCACTTTGCCATCTTTCATGCGGATGATGCGCCGGGCGTGACGCGCGACGTCCGCCTCGTGCGTGACCATGATGATGGTCTGGCCGTCGTGATGCAGCTTGGCGAAGAGGGCGAGGATTTCTTCGCTGGTCGCAGAGTCGAGATTTCCGGTGGGTTCGTCTGCGAGCAGGATCGCTGGTCGATTGACGAGCGCGCGAGCGATCGCGACGCGTTGCTTTTGTCCGCCGGAAAGCTGGTTCGGGCGATGGCGCATGCGATCGGCAAGGCCGACGGTTTTTAGTGCGCTTCGAGCGCGCGTGCGCCGGGCGAACCAGCCGTCGCGCGAGTAGATCAACGGAAGCTCGACGTTCTTCGCCGCCGTCGCGCGCGGCAGCAGCTCAAATGATTGAAAGACGAAGCCGATGCGTTCATTCCGCACGCGTGACAGCCGGCCGGCAGACATGTTCGACACGAGGTGGCCATCGAGCTCATACGAGCCGGCGGTCGGTCGGTCGAGACATCCGAGGATGTTCATCAGCGTCGATTTCCCCGAGCCGGATGATCCCATAATCGCGACGTACTCGTTCGCGGCGATATCGAGATCCACGCCGTCGAGCGCGCGGATCTGTTCGACACCGACGGTGTAATGCTTGAACATGTGGCGCAGCCGAATCAGCATATAAAACGTGGCGAGGGCGTCCCGCCCTCGGTTTGCGGCTATAGCCGCCGCCGCGAGGGCAAGGTGCCCTCGCCACTCATGGCTTCGAAGCAGCAGTTGATGCCGTTGCAGCGGTTGCCGGTTTCGTCGTACCGGTGTCCGTCTTCACAATCGCGCCGTCTCTCAGCGTGGGAAGAATCTTGTACGGCCCGACGACGATCTGGTCGCCTTCCCTCAGCCCTGATTCAATCACCGTGTGCGTCATGTCGCTCGCGCCGATCGTCACGGGCGTGATGACCGCTTTCCCGCCGTCGACTTTGAAGACCACCGTTGCGAGCGTTTTGTTCCTGTCGACTTCCGGGCGAGACTTCACCCCGGCGGGCAGCTCGTCGATCGGCCGGCCCATCACCGCCTGCGTCGGGACCTTCAGCACGTTCTTGTGCAGATTCGTTTCGATGTCCGCGTCGGCACTGAGGCCGGCGGGGATGCGCTTGCCCTTTGTGTCGACGACGATCCGCGCCCGATACCATCGCCCCTGGGCGGCGGGGCTGTTGCCCATCGATCCGCCCATGCGTGGATCGACCACATCAAGCCCGACGAGCTTCACCTTTCCATCGAACGTTTCATCTGGATACGCGCTGATCCGCACCTTCGCGTTCTGTCCTTCATGCACCGAGGCGATGTTACTCTCATCCACCTGCGCATCGACTTGCATCTCCGACAGGTCCGCCACTTCCAGGATCACCGTGCCGGGATTGTTCATCGTGCCGGTGACGACAACCTCACCTTCCTTCGCATTCACGCGCGTGACGACGCCGTCGATGGGCGAAAGGATGGTGGTGTAACTGAGGTTGTCCCTATCGCGTGCAATATCTGCCTGTGCCGCATCGATCTGGTGTTGAAGCACGAGCAGATTCTGCTCGTCGGCCTCCATCGACTTCTGCGCCGATTCGATCTGCTTGGCGAGTTGGTCGGCCTTCGCCTGGGCCTGATCAACCGCCGACTGGCTCACATCGCCGGGTCCAAGCAATTTCTTCTGCCGTTCGTAATCGCGTTTGGCGTCTTCATACATGACCTGCGACGCAGCGATTTGAGCAACCGTGGCGGAGATTCGGGCCCTGGCTTCGACAAGCTCCGCCTTCTGCGCATCGGCGCGGGCTTCAGTGGCTTTCAGCTGCGCTTCGAGATCCGTCGAGTCGAGCTTTACGAGAACGGATTTGTCCTTCTGGACGGTCTGTCCCTCGTCGTAGGGAAGAGAATTAATGCGCGCCGCCACACGGGCACTAATGGATACTTTCGTTCGCGGTTGGACTTGGCCGGGGGCGCTGACGAATTCGGTCAGGTCGCCGCGCTTCATGGGCTCGGCGCGCACGCTCAGCGACATGGCTTCAGGGCTGACGCTCCTGGCCATGCGCATCCCGACCAGCGTGACCAGGCCAATCACGACGGCGAGCGAAACGATGATCCAGAGGAAAATTTTCACCGGTGAAACCTTCGCGTGGGGGAGCAAACGGCCCGGGCCCGAGCCGCATCATATCGGAAATGATGCGTCTTCTGGGTATATGGACGCCCCGCGCGCCGTGCGGACATCCTGGGTGGCACAGACATTCTTGCCTGTGACGGGGCGAGGTATTCCTCGACCCGATTCGCCCGTGGTGTACCACGTGCGATCACCGACAGGAATGTCGGTGCCACCACGTGGGGTCGCGTGAAAGGGCGCTTATTTGCCCGTATTATGGTTCGACTATGCAAGACCGATCGAACCTCCTGACCGAGCAACGACTCCCGGAATCCATGAACCTCGATGCTATGAGCATTGAAGATGCGGTGGCGGTGATGAATGCGCAGGATGCGAAGGCGGTGGAGGCCGTCGCGAAGGTGCGCGGCGAGGTTGCGAACGCGATCGCGCTGGTTGTGAATTCGTTCGAGAACGGTGGAAGGCTCTTCTACTTCGGCGCCGGAACGAGCGGCCGGCTGGGGATTCTCGACGCCTCGGAGTGCCCACCGACGTTTCGCACCGACCCGGAGATGGTGCAGGGCGTGATTGCCGGCGGAATCGAAGCGATCTTCAAGGCCAAAGAAGGGGCCGAGGATTCGCCCGAGCACGGGGCGCAGCTCGTTGATGAGAAGAAGATCGGTGCGAACGACACGGTGATCGGCATCGCCGCGGGTGGGACGACGCCGTTCGTTCACGGCGCGCTGCGTCGCGCCGCCGAACTGGGGGCGAAGACCGTTTTCCTCTCTTGCGTCCAACCCGTGCAGAACGAGCCGAAGGTCGATGTCGTGATTCGTCCGCTGACCGGTCCCGAAGTGCTCACCGGCTCGACGCGACTGAAAGCCGGCACCGCCCAGAAGCTCGTGCTGAATCAGATCACGACGCTCTCGATGGTGCAGATCGGCAAGTGCTACGAAAACCTGATGGTCGATCTCCGCGCCTCGAACACCAAGCTCTGGGACCGCGGGGCGCGAATCATCTCGACGATCCTCGGGTTGCCGAAGGAACAGTCGATGGAGTTGCTCAAGCGCGCGGACGGTCATGTGAAACTGGCGATCGTGATGCACAAGCGCGGGATCGACGCAACGGCGGCGAAGAAGCGGCTCGACGACGCCGGCGGAAACATGCGAAAGGCGATTGGGTAGAAGAACCATCCGTTGCACGAGGACCTTTCGCACGGGCTCAAACCCGCGGAGCTGGGCTCCGCCGCTAACTATGGCGAGCACGTCCGTTGCCATATTTAGCGGCGGAGCGCAGCTCCGCGGGTTTATTCTCGCCCTCCGAGCTTATCGATGGCGGTTGAGGCTGAGCGTCAGCGGCGCGAGGGCAATTCGAACCATCGGCAGCATAAGGATCGCCGCTGGGATCAGCATCGCGTGAGGTCCAGTGATTCCCCACAGAATCGCGAGGAGCGCAAGGGCGCTTCCAATCCAGATGGTTGACAGTTTCTTCCATTGCGACGCGGGCACGATCGATCTTTGTCTAAGCATTCGTACGACGGCGATCGCTATTACAACTTTGACGACGGCGATCGCCCAAACGACCGCGGGCAGACACGACGTAATCCTTTCGCGCACTTCGGGCACTTTCACCGCCCACAGGCCAAGCCCCCCGAGGACCATTACCTGCAGCCAGCTCACGGCGGTCAGCGTGTTCGTGAACCACGCGCGGCCGAGCATCGGAATGTAAAAACCCGTCACCTGATTACGCCACGTGATGAACATCAAGAGCAGCACGATGAGCGCGATTCGACCGGCCGCGATAACGGTTGATGGGCCGAAAACCTGAAGAATCTTCGCCTGCTCCGCCGTCGTTGATGTCAGGAAAAACAGCACGAGCAGCGCGAGCAGCATTGCCCAGACGAGAAGCGTACTGACGGCGGCGGCGAGCCATTTCGTGACGATGAAGCTCGTCGTCGAGAAGGCGCGCGTGGAGTAGAACGAGTTGAACGTGGGCACCTTGTTCGACCAGAAATCGAACTTTCCCATCGCCGCAGAGAATGCGCCGGAGCAGAAGATCGGGAACGCGATCACGATTGCGACCGCCATCATGCGCGCGCTGATGCTCATCCCGGCGATGTAGATGTCGTTGCGTTGCTTCCCGATTAGCGGCAGCGCCATCGGCAGGCACATGAAGAGCGTGAGCAGGGGCAATTGATAGGTGTTGCGCCGCAGCTCGAGCCACAACTGCGCGCGAAGCGGGGAGCGAAAGGATGAACGCTTCGAAAGCGACGCCACCCAGCGTTCCCACAAGGGCGCGAGACTCCAGGTTTGCCCTCCTCCGCATCGCGCTCGCGAAAGGCCGACGACCGCGACGGCGTACGCGAGCAGCGTCATCGCGAAATAACCCGCCGTGACGAGCGCCTCCGACCGCTGGCGACCGATCGCCCACGCTCCGCCGCCGCAAAGCAGAGTAACCATCAGGACGACAAAAACCGCGCGCAGCACCGGGAACGGGAATGGGATCCACGCAGAAACCTGAAACCACGCGAGGCTGGCGATGAAAAAGCCGGCGAAAATGCCGATCGGGATCTTGGCATCCGGTGGAAAGAGCGCTGCCCGGAAGGTCAGCAGGCAAAGAAACGCGACCGTGAGCGCGCCGTAGAGCATCGGCCAGCCGACCATGCTTCGCGCCGACATCGGCTGCACGAGCATGTATCGCGGAAAGCCAGTGTTCGACGCGCCGAAATCGGTGGGGCCGTAGGTAAACACGCCCAGCAGATGGATCGAGCCGATGACGAGTGGAAGGAGCGTGCAGATCACGAGGAACGGCCGGTATTCGGCGTTCGCGAACACGCGCGAAACGATCGCGAGCAACGCGATGTTCGCGAGTAGCGCCATGAGCGCCCAGCGCGCGCGCCGCCAGAAGAAATAGCCCACACCCATCGCCGGCGAATGCTTCATTCGTCCACCTCGCTGAGCGCAAGCGCCGGCGGGCGATGACCGGTTCGCGCCAGAAAGATCTCGTCGAGCGACAGCGCGTGCTCATCGACGATCTCCCCGCCGAGCGATTGCGCCTGCGCAAGGAGATCGGCTTTGGATCCGGCATAAATCGCCGTCCATTCGCGGCCCGAACCTTCCCACGCGAGCGCGCCGTCGAGTTGGGGAGGGCCCGTGCGCGATTCGTCGAACCGAAGCGTCAGTCGCGCGTGCGACTCCTTCACGCGCTCGATCGAATCGCAGAACTCGATGCGGCCAGAGCGGATCATCGCGACGCGATCAGAGACGCGCTCGACTTCGGTGAGCAGATGCGACGAGAAGATGACCGTGCGACCTTCGTCCGCGATCGTGCGCACGATCGCCCCGAGGATGTCACGGCGGACGATTGGATCAAGCCCACTCGATGGTTCATCGAGAAGCAGCAGCGGGGGACGATAGGCGAGAGCGACGAGCAATCCCACCCGCGCGCGCTGTCCTTTTGAAAGCAATTTGACCTTCGCCATCGGATCGAGCGCGAACTCGCGGCGCAGTTCTTCTGCGTACGCAGAATCCCAGCCGGCATAGAACGCGGAGACGTAGCGGATCAGCTCGTGAACGCGCATCCAGCCCGGTAAATCAGGCTCTTCCGAGAGGTAACCGATCTGCGAGAGAACCTGCATGGGCTTGGCCACCGGATCGAGTCCGAGCACGCTCACTCGGCCCGATTGCGCTTTGAGAAGACCGAGCAGATGCTTGATGAGCGTGGTTTTGCCGGCGCCGTTTTCGCCGACGAGACCGAGCACGGTGCCCGCGGGAACCGTGAGTGAAACATCGTCCAGGGCGAGCTTCTTTCCGAATCGCCGCGAGAGGTGTTCGATTTCAACCACGTTCGGCGCGAGCGGCGGTTCGTCGTCGAATTCCATCGCGCGGTCATTCATGGCGACCATCGGCTACTCCACTTCGCTGGGTTTCATCGCATCGTCGCGTTCGCGGACGATTTCGATCACTTCATCGATGGGGATGTTCATCTGCCGCGACTCGGTGACGAGGGTGTCGGCGCGCTGGGTGACGATTTTGATGCGTTCATGTCGCGGCAGTCGAAGGCGCGTGTCGGAAACATAAGTTCCATTGGTGCGGCGCTTCACGACGACGCCCGCGATTTCAAGCTCGCGATACGCGCGAGCCACGGTGTTGGGATTGACGACGAGCTTTTCCGCAAGTACTCGAATCGGCGGAAGCTCTTCTCCCGCGCCGAGGCGCCCCGAGGAGACCAGATACTTCACCTGATTCACGATCTGCAGGTAGATCGGCACACCGTCAGATGGGGAAATGTGAATCTGCATGCCAGCGCCATTTGTATTAATGCATTAATACAATGTCAAGAAGATTCTTGGGCATTGGACGGCGGATGGTTTTTCTTCTTGCGCAGGGTGCGTACCAGCATCACCGGCAGCCAGAAGATGGCGAACACAATGTTGAGGTGCGCAATGTCGAGGATCGGCACCGCAATCATCCACGCCACCTTGTTTGGCTGCGGAAAGAAGACGATTCCGAAGATTGTCAGAAAGAAGGAGACCAGCGGAACGGTCGAATGATGCCGATCGATTCCGCGTCGCGCATTTCTGATGCTGACGATCACGCAACCCCAGTTCAGCACGACGATATACACGGCCGCGAGCAGGAGGATCGAGGAGAGGATGTAGCGGACGACGATCATGATGCGTTTGCTTCTCTTCTATGTCCGAAGCCCGCGCGAAGCGGACGTGCGAATGCGATGAAGGTTTGGGAATTGCCCATATCGGGATTTCGGCCGCTGGCGTAGTGTCGCCTGATTCGACTGAGAGACAAATGGAAATCAAACGCGTTGGCTCTCGCCCTTCTGCAAAGGGCCCGGCGGATTGGTTTACGGGGACGGTCCACATCGATCCGCTCTTCGACGCGCCCGAGCCCGCCCGCGTCGCCGGTGCGCACGTGACGTTTGAGCCAGGCGCGCGAACCGCGTGGCATACGCATCCGCTCGGACAGACGCTGATCGTCACCAGCGGCTGCGGATGGGTGCCGCGACGGCGGACCGATCGAAGAGATTCGCCCCGGCGACGTCGTTTGGTTCGCGCCGAATGAAAAACACTGGCACGGCGCCACGCCCACCACGGCGATGACGCACATCGCGATTCAGGAAAAGCTCAACGGCAGCCCGGTAACGTGGATGGAGCACGTGAGCGAAAAGCAGTATCGGAAGTGAATCCTGCTGGAGGTCCTGACTCACTTGGACTGAGGCAGGGTTTGAAGCAGCCCGATCGTCGCCCAGGCCGTGCCCCAGTAGTTGTAAACGTTCAGATTCCGGTGGCGCGTGTTGATCGCCTCTTGCGGCACTTGCCAGCTGCCATCTTTCTGCTGCGTTTGCATGAGAAACTCGACCGCTCGAGTAAGGCTCGGGTCGTTCGGACCGTGGCCGTCGATGTACAGAGCGTACAAGACCTGACCGGTGGCGAAGGCGTCGCTGGTCTTGTTCTCCTTCACCCAACTCCACCCGCCGTCCGCATTTTGCCGGTTGAGCAGATCCTTCCGCGGCGCATCCCGCTGCGCCGGCTCGGCGAACTTGTCAGCGACGATGAGCCGCAGGGCCAGCGATTGAATGGTGATGCTCGGTGCGGGATCTTTCAGCGATGCCAACGCCCGCTGTTTCGCGCCGGCGAGCGCTGGATCGTTCGTCTTATCCGCGCCAACTGCCAGAAGGCACCACATCGTCGTGCACGCGTGCATCTCGCTCGCGTTCGCCCACTTCAGTCCCGGCAATTGCCCCTGCGCCTGCCATGAACCGTCTGGCTCCTGCCACTGGAGCAGCAGCGCGCGCACCGCTTTGTAGGATTCATTCTCGCTCGCGTCCTGACTCGAACTGTCTCGTCCCAGCAGGATCTGGCTGAGCGTATCCGGGCCGCCGCCGTTGTTGGGAAGTGCGCCCGCTTTGAGCAAGCGATCTTTGTTCACTTCGAGAGCTTCCTTGCCTACAGCCTTCTCAACCGCGAGCAGATAGTCCTTTTGAGAGAGATAGGTCTTTCCCACCAGCGGCGTAAGCTTATCGAGCAGCGTTTGGGACAGTCCGTCGGATTTGAGCGAGGCGATCGCCCGCGGGCGAAGCTTGAACCAGTATCGATCGGACAGCGCGTCGGCGAGCGACCACTTCGTCCACTCGGATAACTTTGCCCGATCGACATTGAACCCCCGTGCGGCCGCCTCGTTCTCCGACCAGATCAGGAACGTCACGTTGTGGCACGAGTTGCAATTTCGCTCGCGCATCCACGCAGTGGAAACCGTCTCGATGTAAGGCAGGCTCTTTTCGACAGCCCCGCGGACTTGCTCCGGTGCCGGCGCAGGTGGGGCTGCCGAAACATTCGAGGCGAGGACGGCGACGAGAATCACGAGGCTCCACGTTCGCATCATTTCATTATCATCTGCATCTGCGTGTCGACAAAGCGTTTTCCTCTATCGAGATGATCCTTCATCCTTCCGAGTTGCCCGTTCTTCAACTATCCTTGACGCATATGGGCGAGGCAGCTCCGTCCAATGTGGCTTATCTGGTGCCGATCATCGGTTCGCCGATTGATTCGATCACGCTGGCGCCCAAGGCCGGCGGGCTGACGCTGGGGCGGCATGAGCAGTGCGATCTGCGGCTGCCCGCCGACGCGGAAAAGGTTTCGCGGTTTCATGCGCGGTTTGCACATGATGGAAAATCGTGGCGCATCGCGGATCTGAAGAGCCGATGGGGGACGTTCGTCAATGGCGTGAAGCTCGAGGAGGGGCCGGATGTTCCGCTGACCGAGGGCGATCTCGTGCGCATCGTTCCGTGGACGTTCAGCTTCAGCTCGCATCCGAAAAAGCGCGGGATGACCACGTCGGAAGACGCCGGCCGCACGCTGGTGCGAAGCGTGCAGGTCGACCAGGCGCGACTCGCCGACGACATGCTTTCGCTGTTGCTCGAAAGCGCTTCGGGGATTCATGGCGCGAAGAACGAGCAGCAACTGGCGCAGCTCCTGCTCGATACCGCCCTCGCGGGAACCGGGCTGACCAATGCGGTGATGCTCAAGCCGACCGATGCGTCGGGCGGGGTCGAAATCGTTTCCTCGAAAATGAACGGCGTTGCCAGCGCCAGCGCGCCGCCGACGTTCAGCCGGTCGCTGATCAACATGGCGTCGACCGGCGTGGTCGCGGAATTGAGCGGGCCGGGATCGACCGACAATATCTCGCAGAGCATCGTGCAGATGAACATCACCGCGGCGCTGTGTGTTCCGCTGATGCTGGGGAACACGGTGGCGGCGTATTTGTATCTCGATTCGCGCGGGGGCGCGGCGGGGCAGCAACTCAGGCGCAATGCGAGCGCGTTCGCGGTGGCGCTGGGGCGCATTTCGAGTTTGGCGCTGGCGAACCTGAAACGGATCGACATGGAGCGCAGGCAGGCGACCATCGAATCGGACCTGAAAGCCGCGGCCGCGGCGCAGAAGTGGATCCTGCCGAAGCGGCTCAACGAGTTCAGTGGGTTTCACTGCATCGGCGAGTCGCGGCCCGGTCAGTATGTGGGCGGGGACTTCTTCGATATCATCGATCTGGGAGACGGGAAGCTCGCGGTCGCGGTGGGCGATGTGTCGGGCAAAGGCGTGGCCGCTTCGGTTCTCATGACCGCGACACAGGGGTATCTGCACGCGGCGCTGAAGGAGTCGCGCGATCCGGGAAAAGCAGTGACCGCGGTCAATCGCTTCGTGAACCCGCGGCGACCGGAGAACAAGTTCGTCACGATGTGGGTCGGCGTGTACGACATGAACGAGCGAACCCTGAGCTACGTCGATGCCGGCCACAGCTATGCGACGATCAAAAATGCGGACGGCAGTTTTACGTCGCTCGATGCGGGCGGGGGTTTGCCGATAGGGATTACGGAAGACGGCGTGTACGCTGCCGAGACGGTGACACTTCCGCCCGGCGGATGCGCCATGGTGGTGAGCGACGGCATCATCGAAGAGTTCGGCGTCGTGCACGCGGCGGACGGATCGACGAGCAAAGCGCAGTTCCAGATGGACGGCCTGCGGCGATCGATGAGCGCGAGCAGCGGTGATGACGATTACGTTGCGAACCTGTTCACCGATTTGATCGAGCACGCCGGAACGGATCACCTGGCGGATGATGCGACGGCGGTGTTGGTGAAGTGGGAGTGAATGCTCCGTCATCTGGAGGGCTCTGTCATCCTGAGCGAAGCGAAGGATCTCGGGATCGCGAGCGGCATCCGATATCGAGATTCTTCGCTTCGCTCAGAATGACACGCGCTCGATAAGGCACGCAACTGGATTTGAGGACGTCATGGCACGACAAGTATTTCTCGATGAATCGCGGCCGGAGGCTTGCGTCATCGAGCCTGAAACGACGCAGGTGCATTTTCAAAACCCCGGCCGACGCGCCGTGCAGGTGCGGGCGCTGATGGCGGCGCTCGAACCGCAGCGGCTACGGCAGGAAGTCAACTCGCTCGTCATCGACACGACTTCGCAGCAGCAGTCGCTGGCGGTTAGCGCGCTCTTTCCGAACCTCGAATACGTCGAGATCCGCGGACCGCGCGTGTCGAGCATCGAAGATCTGCTCGGCGCCCAAGGCCTCCGCACGCTCCGGGTCGCGACGGATCTGCTGTCGAAGCGCTCCCTCGCGCCCCTGCCGAAGCTCAAGTTGCGGCAGCTCGAAATCGAAAACGCGCAGCCGCAGGACATTCCGTTCATCGGCGCGGCTTCATCGGTAAAGCGCCTCGATCTGGCGAATTGGCCCAACAAAGATCTGGCCGGACTCGAATCCCTCTCGCTCGAAAATCTCACGGTCCGTCGTGGTGCCCTCGAATCGTTCAAGGGGATCAACTGCAAGACGCTGTCGGTCGTCTTCTGCCTGAACTGCCGCTCGCTGGTGGACATGAGCGCGCTGAAGGTGCCCGCGATCGATGTCGAGGCATGCAAGAAAGTGAATGATCTCACATTCGCGGCGGTCGAAGGCCTCGTCTCGCTGCATCTTCGGCTCCATCATCCGATCGACGACCTGAGCTTCGTCGAAAAGTGTAAGACACTGGAAGAACTGTTCATCTCCGATACGCCGGTGAACGCGACTGATGTCGGGCCGATCGTGCGATCGGGGTCACTCAAACGTATCTCCATCCACGGCCAGGTCCGCGACGACGCGGTCGTCCAGATGTCCGCGGGGAACAACAAGCTGCTCGTCACGACGCACAACGCGTGCTACTACCAGGGGAAAAAGATCGATCCGAATGATTTCTACAACACGATCGACTTGCTGCCGACCTAAACAACGCGCTGTTGTAGGGTGCGCTTCAGCGCACCGGTTATTGCCTTTCCCGATGAATAACTGGTGCGCTGAAGCGCACCCTACAAGAGAAGACGAACGCGAACTGCGCCTCAAGTCTGACGCATCCAACGTCCGATAAAGATGATGTGCTTCTCGATCAGTTGATTGCTGCGCTGGTGGAAACTTCGAACGGGGCGGCCGACGAGCTGCTGCTCGAGGCGCTGCGCCTGGGGAATCCGCAGGAAAAGACGCTCGCGATGAACGCGCTGCTCAAGCGTGAAACCGTCCGCGGGCTGAGTGGGATTGTCGAGCAATACGACAAGCTTCCCGAGTCGCTGCAGCGCGAGATCCTTTCGCAGATCAAACTTTTCTATCACGCGCTGCGTGAGTCAGGGCGGAGCGACAACCACGAGCTGCGCATGGCGGCGATGAAGCTGATCGCGCTGGGCCGGCAAGGTAAGCTCGCGTACGTTCTTTCGGAAAACCTGCACGATACGGACGAAGCGCTGTCGAAGTCCGCGACCGAAGCGATGGTGGCGCTGGCGCGCTGGGCGGCGATCGAAACGCGGGCGTTGCAGAAAGGGGATCCGCGTGTGGCACAGCCGCCCTCGGCTGTGTCTTCGTCTTACCAGCTTCTAATGGAGCAACGTCCGGAGATCGAAGCCGCCGTCGCGCGGGCGATGGACGTGCATCGCGGGAAGCATGGTCAGGATCTGCTCCGGGCGGCGCTGCTTTTGTGCGATTGGCCGGGCAGCAAGACGCTGGCGATTCTTTCGACGGTCAAGCACGGCGGGCAATCGCCGATGGTTCGGCGATTGCAGCAACCTCCCTCGGCCGAGCACGTCGAAGCATTTCTGCTGGGCGCGTCGCACGGTCAGCTTCGCTCGCACTTTGGCATCGCGTTTTCACACATCGACGAAGCGCCGGTGCTCGATGCGCTGCTGCGCAAGACACATTGGCTCAAGGATCACCAACTGCAGCTGTGCATTCATCAGGTAACTCGCGGCACGTGGTGGGGCGAGGCGGAACTGATGCACGACATCGAGCGTCGTCCGCCGGGGGATAGCTCGAAGGTCGCGGAATGGATCGCAGTTTCCGGCATGCACGACGTGATGCAGGACGAGCGGCTCGAGCGCCTGCGCGAGCACGCGAAGGACGACTTTGATGCGCGCCTGCGTCTGGTGCGCGTCGCGATGCGTCGGCGTCGCGGATCTTCCGTGCAATTGCTGCGATCGTTTCTGAATGATCCGGACGAGCGGCTCATGCGCATGGCCGCGCGCGAGATCGTGCGCAGGCGCCCGATGGACTTCGAGAACATGCTCCTCCAGCTGATGACGAACGCGCCCGAATCGGTGCGCAAGGTCATCAGCCGTGCGATCGGGCAATCCGGTTTCGATCAATTCTGGACGCGGTTCGATCGGATGGACAAGGCGACGCGCAAGCAAGCCGGCCGGGCGATGCTCAAGCTCCTTCCCGATGCGCTGCAGCGGCTGACCAAGCGCCTGCAAACCGGCCCGGTCGATCAGGCGATCAAGGCGATGCAGATCGTGCAGGAGCTCGGCTTGACTGAAGTGCTCAAGACCGTGCTGATCCCGATGTGTCAGCATCCGCATGCGAAGGTGCGCAGCAAGGCGGTCGGTCTGCTCGGCGAAATGCCGGCGCTCGCATCCGATGCGATCCTCGAGCGCGTGCTCACCGACACCGACGCGCGCGTGCGGGCCAACGCCATCGAAGTGCTCGAATCGAAAAAGGAAGTGCAGTTCCTTCCGATGCTCGCGCAGCGGGCGCGATCGTCGCACAACCGGGAGCGCGCGAACGCGATCAAGGCGATGCATCGCATGCGCGTCGGCACCGCGAGCCAGCAGTTGCTCGGCATGCTGCGCGACCAGCGGCCGGAGCATCGCATCAGTGCGATGTGGGCGCTGCGGCAGACGGGCATCTGGCAGCTGATCAACGAAGTGGGACGCATCGCGAAGCAGGATGAGAACCTGCGGGTTCGGAGATATGCGCTTGGCGTGATCAAGCAGGTGGTCGAAGCCGTGCAGGCGGCGAAGCAGAAGCAGGTGGCGGGATGACGGACCAGAAGCCAGAAGCCACGAGCCAGGAGCCAGACGCGCGGGAGAAGGCGCGCGCATGTCATCCTGAGCGAAGCGAAGGATCTCCGTATCGCAAGTTGCGCCCGATTTCGAGATTCTTCGCTTCGCTCAGAATGAGCGTCGCTCGATCTCTTCTGGCTCCTGGCTTCTGGCTCCTGGCTTCTTTCCTCTCTCTCCCGGTCTACGCCAATCCCACCCCAGAAGAAGTCTTAAAAAGCCTCAATCAGAACCTGAATGAGCCGGCGGATCCAAGTAAGTTTGTCGCGCTTCTCTTTGGCGCGGCGGGGATCGTCATTCTCCTGGTGCTCTTCAGCCATCGGCGCAAGCGCGATCTGTCGCCGCGCTCGCTCAATCATCAGGGGAAGCTGCTGAAGGAAGTGATGAAGCGGATCAACCTCAAGCCGTCGGAAGTGCGGCAGCTTAAGACGCTCGCGGAGGAGCAATCGGTTTCGAGCCCGCTTACGCTTTTGCTGTGCCCGTCTGTGCTGGCCAAGGCAGTGAAGCACCAGAGCGGGAAGGTGGACGCGCGGGTGATCGCTCAAGTGGCCCGCAAGATGACCAGCCGCACGAGTTAATAGACCCGATGCCCGGAAACGCTGTAGGGCCCGCTTCAGCGGACCGACTATCCTGCCGTTTTCGAACGGAATAACCGGTCCGCTGAAGCGGACCCTGCAAGAGTCGGCAACAATAAAAAAACTTGAGGCCTCGCGGCCTCAAGTTTTTTCGTTTGATCGACTTATCCAAAGCGATTACCGCTTCGACATGTCGTAGTAACCGGTCATGTACAGGAACCGCGGTTGGTTCAGGATCGGGATGTGCAGGGCTTTGGCCTGATCCACGATCGAGTCGTACTTCTGCAGCTCATCCTGCGCCTTGTTGTAGGCGGCGACCATGAGCGGGTCGTTCAGCTGTTCCTTGGTGTACTCCGGAACAACCGGCTCCTTGCCCAGGACAACGAAGTCGGTGTTGACGTTGATCTTATCGACGATCGTGCCGCCCCATTGGGTGATGAGGCGCTTGATGACCTCCGCGTCCTGCGGGCGCGGCTGATCGTTCGGGCCCGGCGGGCCGTCCTTGGTCAGATCGAAGTTGCCGTAGACGAAGAACGCGTTCTTGTGATTCTTGTCGTACACCACGTTGGCGATGATGTCGCCATCGTTGATGTTCTGCCCGAGCTGCGTCTTGACCACGCGGCATTCGCTGCTGGTCGGGCCGACGCTGAGCACTTCGATCGAGCCTTTGCCGGCCGGCAGGTTTTCGATCGTCGCGGGATCACCCGGCGGCGGAACGCCCTGGGCGCGATCGTACACTTCAAAGGTCATGCCCGGCACGACGTGATCGCCGTTGCCCAGATCGATATACGCGATGCCATTGCCCGGCAGGCTGGTGATCTTGCCATCGGCCTGGCGAACCGTCTGGTTCGCAACGTTCGGGCGGATGTCACCCAGACGCTGCTGCAACTGGGCGATCATGATGTTCTTTTCGTTGATCTGCTTGTTCAGATCGCCGATCTGCACCTGCTGCTGGTTGATGTTTTCGGTGGCGGCCTTCAGCTGGGCATCAAAGTCGGACGAGATCTTCTTGAGCTGCTCATCCTTGCTGGTGCGATCCGTCGAGGCCGAAGCGGTCGCAGCGTCGGCATCGGCTCGGACCTTCGCCAGCTGCTGGTCCATCGCCTGCCGCATCGCCTGCATTTCGCCGGCGTCGGCCTGCAGCTTTTTGTTCGCATCGCCGAGCTGCGCCTTGAGGTTCTCAACCTCGGTCTGACGCGCGCCCAAGGCATTCGAGAGCGCGTTCACCGTATCGGAAAGATTCGCAGCCGAGGGCATCGTCCCGCCGGCCTTCTTGGCACGGTCGAGGGCGTTCTTCATCGTTGTCGGCGCGGAACTCACCGCGCCGGCATAGTCGCTTCCAGCGGCGAGCTTCGCGAGGTCGTCGCGCTCCTTGAGCAGGACGTCAACCACGCTGGCGCTGGCCGGCAGGCCGACCTTGTCCTTCGCGGCCTTCGCATCGGCGACGTCCGAGCTGTTGAGCGCGCCTTCGGCGATGATGTCTTTGTATTTCGTTTGCGCGGTGGCCAGTGCTTCACGGGCGTGCGAGGAGTCGATGTAGAAGTAGAAGCAGAGGATCACGGCGACGACGCAGGCGATCGACATCGCCACGGTCCAGGTGATCAGCGCTGTTCGCGATCCTTGGTTGACGGGGGGCATATACAGACCTCCAAACTCAGCTGTGGAGACAGTCCCGCATGCGAGCGGGAACGGGTGTTCATCAAAGCAGGCGCTGGCCGAGGATTAGGTTGACGCCAGAATCCTCACCGACCGTGCGTAAAGGGCAGGTCCAACGACCTGCGGCCGCGAACGGTAAATCTACCGGTCCGCGGCACATATGGTCAAGAAATCTCTACGTTTGCAACGCCAGTCCGGCGCAAGTGCTGCGCCGGGACCCCGCCTTCCCGGACCGATAACAGTATAGGCGGGGAGAGAAGCCAGAAGCCAGAGGCCAGAAGCCAGAAGAAACGCGCGATGTCTGGCTTCTGGCTTCTGGCTACTGGCTTCCTCCGGATTAGCCGATATCTGATGGGAGATTCGCCTACTTCTTATGGACCTCACCGCCGAACGATTTGCTCAGCTGATCCTTTCGATGAACGCCCGGCGGATCATCGAACGCTCGCGCGAGAACCGCTCCGAGCAGCGCAGCGGCGTGCGGTACCGCATCATGCTGAAAGTCCCCGGCCCCGCGGCGAACAAGGTCCACCGCGCCTGGCTTCGTGATTTTTCCAGCACAGGCCTGGGCATGGCGACCTCCGTCTCGATGAATTCCGGCCAGGCCTTCGCGATCCAGATGCAAAGCGCCGCCGGCCCGATCGAAATCCCCTGCACGGCCGCCCACTGCCAACGCGTCGCGGAAGACGTGTATAACGTGGGTGCCCGCTTCATGGACCGCTGGTACACGAAGCTCCCCGACGCCGCGTAGCGTCTCACGACCACAAGAAGAGCACAAAAGCCCTCAAAGTTAACAAAGCAGGCAAAGACAACGCTCTGTTTCATCCTTTTGTGCTCTCTGCGAGCTTTGTAGTCTTTGCGCGAATCTCTTCTTCCCTTGAGTCGCACAAGAGGGACCGGTAAGCTGCCATCGTCATCGCAACAAAAGGAGCCGCCATGCCCGCACAGCTCAACTCGCATCGCCGGTGGCTTCTGAATTCGCGCGTTTGATCTGACCCGCGTTTCACGCCAGCGGCATTCCCTTTTCACAAACTTTCATGCGCTTGCGCAGCGTATTCCGCTGCGCCGGCGCGGAATTGCCACTTCATGCAAATCACCATTCGAGAGTTGAGTGCCGATGACATTTCACTCGCCGCCCAGGTCGATCGCACGGAAACGGTTTACGCGAAATACGTCGCGCGATATCAAAACGATCGGCGGACGCTGGCGTTGAGCAAAGTCGAACTGGCCGAACCGATCACGATTCCGACGTTTCGGGCTGAGCACTTTCCGGCGCGGCTCGCGAGCTGGAAAGAGCAGATCGCAGACGGTGGGGCGCTGATCGGCGCCTTCGACGGCGAACAACTCGTCGGCTTCATCATTCTGAAAAACGCCGAGGAAGACAGCAGCGCGCAGATCTCCGCGGTCTTTGTGAACGCGCAACATCGTCGCCGAGGCATCGGCGGACAGATGCTGCGACGGGTAGAGGCTATCGCGCGAACACGCGCCGTGAAAACCCTCTGGCTCTCCTCGAACGAGACCGCCTCCGCGGTGGAGTTTTACTTCAAGCAGGGATTCTCATTGCTCGCGCTGTGTGACAACACCTTCGTCCCGCACCGCAGTGGGGATCCGTTGTTCGCGAAGGCCATTGATGATTGACCGTGAATGGCACGGAACCCGCGGAGCTGCGCTCCGCCGCTAACTATCCGGGAGGCGCCTCCCAACTATTTAGCGGCGGAGCGAAGCTCCGCGGGTTTGTTATGCGGCCTGCGCCGCCCTGTGTAAAATCGATCAAACGGTGGATCGATGAAAACGATCTCCATTGCGGATCGGCTGCTTGAATCGGATGATCCGGTAATTCGCTATAACGCGCGCATCGGGATCCTCGGCGAGAAGCCGTCGAGCGCCGCGGCGAAGCGCGATCGAGACCACATCCCGCATTCGCCGATCGTTCGCCATCTGCTCGGCGAGATGAACCGCAACGGAAACATTCCCCAGGAGGTTTACAACAAATGGCGCGGGCCCCATTGGGTGATGGCGTTCCTCGCGGAGCTCGGGTATCCGCCGGGAGATGCATCGCTGCGTCGGATGCTGGATCGCAACGCCGAGTGGGCGCTGGCTATCAGCGGCACGCTGGTGAATGGCCGATGGCGCCGTTGCGCATCACAGCAGGGTTACGCGCTGCTGTATCTCATGAAGCTCAGCGGCTGCGACCATCGTTGCGATGAGCTCGCCAAGCGCCTGATCGGCTGGCAATGGCCGGACGGTGGCTGGAATTGTGATCGGGATCCCAACGCACACTGCAGCTCGTTCGATGAATCGCACCTGCCGATGCGCGCGCTCTTTCACTACGCAGATCACACGAAAAACAAAAAGGCCTTGGCCGCAGCCCAACGCGCCGCGGAGTTCTTCCTCGAGCGCCGGCTGTTCCGTCGCAAGAGCAACGGCGCGGTTATCCGTTCGCGCTTCGTGAAGCTGAATTACCCGTACGATTGGCGCTACACGTTCATTCACGCGCTGAAGGCAATGGCCGAAGCCGGCTTGATTCGCGACAAGCGCTGCAACGATGCACTCGGTCTGCTCGAGCAGAAGCGGCGACCAAACGGCGGTTGGCGAGCCGAGGCGAAATATTACATTTCCAGCAAAGATCGCGAGCGCGCAACGACGCTCGTGAATTGGTCGGCCGCAAGCATCGACGGCATTCACCCGATTCTGACCTGCGATGCGATGTACGTTCTCCGAGCGGCGGGGCGCCTGTAGGGTGCGCTTCAGCGCACCGGTTATTCGTATTTCGAAGGCGCGAATAACCGGTGCGCTAAAGCGCACCCTACGAAACCGTCACTTGATCTTCACGAGAACTTTGCCGAGTGGACCGTGCGCCAGTCGCTCGAACGCTTTGGGCAATTCCTCAAACGCAAACACCTGATCGATCAGCGGCCGCTCGCCGGTTTTGTTGAGGAGATTCACGACCGCGTCCCACGCGGCGTGCGCTTCGTCGTTCGTGTATTCACCGACTGCGACGCCACCGATTTTCAGGCGGCGGAAGAAGAGGCTGGCGGTGTTGAATTCGGGAACAGGGCCGGCCAATCGTCCGACGCAGCTGATCTTGCCGTGGTTGCCCATCACCGCGAGGACGTCGTTGAAAAGCGATCCGCCGATGTTGTCGATGGCGAGATCGACTTTCTTTTCGCCGACGCGCTCCTTGAGCTTCTTTCGCCACTCTTTGTCGTTGGGGTCGAAAATGGCGTCAGCGCCGTGCTCGATCAGCTCGTCCCATTTCTTCTGATCGCGTGATAAACCGATCACGCGGTGACCCATCGCGTCGCCCAATTGGATGCTCGCGACGCCGACACCGCCGGAAGCGCCCGTCACGAGCACGAGCGACGGCGGAAGCTCGCCCCACGTCGTGTAAGCCTGGTACGACGTCATGTAGACGAGACTCGCGCAGCTCGCCTGCTGATCAGTCCAGCCTTTGGGGATGCGTATGAGGTTTTCGATCGGGACCGAAACGCGCTGGGCGAAAGTTCCCCATCGCGAAACGCCGACATCGCCACGCAAAATCGCGGCGCGGTCGGCGACTTTCCAACCATGATCAGATCCATGTATTTGAACGATCGTCCCGATTCCGTCGCGGCCGAGGATGTGCGGTGTGCGAGGCTTGGCGGGATATTGGCCAATCGCGAGGTATTTGTCCGCAGGATTGAGCGCTGCGTAATCCAGCTCAAGGATCGCTTCGCCTTCGCCGGGTGTCGGATCGGGCACGTCGGTGAGATGCATCGAATCGAAGTCGCCGATTTTGTCGAGCAGCCAAGCCTTCATGGCAACACATCCGCGATTCGCAACGCCCGATTTGCGGCGGCCAGGGGAAAGACCGATTCGTGACTTTTGAGTGTAGTGATTTCCGCGTAGCGCGTGCCGCGCGACGCGGTCGAGATCTTTTCGGGTCGACGATGCACCACGAGGCATCGCGCTTCGAGATCCAGCACCCAATACTCGGCGATGCCAGCAGCGGCATAGATCTCCGCCTTCTCTCCGAGATCATACGCGAGCGTCGTTCCCGCGACTTCAACGACGAGCGTTGCACTGCTCGGTCTTCCGTATCGCATCGAATCTCGAATATCGCCTGCGACGATAGCAATGTCCGGTTCGGGCTCTTCGTTCGCGCCCGTGTGCAGGGGAAGTTGCACTCGAACGACATGGCCTTCCCCAAAGGCGACGTTGAGCGCTTTGGTCAACAGCAATATGCCCACGCCGTGTTCTTCTCCCTGCGGTGGCATCTCGATGATCTCTCCGTCAATGAGTTCAACCCGCTGATCGCGAAAGAACCCCATCTCCGCCATTCGGTAGTACTCGGCATAGCTCCAGCGCGTCTTTCGGCGAGGTTGCGTGGGGGGCGCATGCATGGTTCATCATTGTAATGCAAGCGGCATGGATGTCGGCAAGCCTTTTCCGGCATAGAATTGTCACCACGAATGGCCGACAAAAAATCGTTCTATATCATCGACGGGCACGCGCACATTTACCGTGCGTATTTCGCTCCCTTTCGCGATCTGCAGAGCCCTTCGGGCGAGCCGACGAAGGCGACCTACGTCTTTTCGCAGATGCTGCTCAGTCTCATCGAGCAGCGCAAGCCGGATTACCTCGCGATGGTGATCGACAGCGGGGATGAGAGCGTCTTTCGCAAGGAATTTTATCCGGAGTACAAGGCGAATCGAACCTCGCCGCCGGACGATTTCCATCCGCAGGAGAAGCGCATCCTCGAGATCGTTCGCGACGCCGGCGTGCCGATCTTCGCGAAGCCCGGCTTCGAGGCGGACGATCTCATCGCCACGATGGCGAAGCAGTTGTGCGACAAGGGGTATGAGATTTTCCTCGTCTCGAAGGACAAGGATCTGCGGCAGATTCTCAACGCGTGCACGTACATGTACGACGTGCAGGGCGATGAGGTGATCGACGAGGCGAAGCTCGAAGCGAAAGTCGGGTACACGCCGAAAGAGGCGGTCGAGATTCAGACGCTGATGGGGGACAACATCGATAACATCCCGGGGATTCCCGGCGTCGGTGAGAAGACGGCGGCGAAGCTGATCAAGAAGTATGGGACGGCCGACGCGGTGATGGAGCATCTCGATGAGCTCACCCCGAAGATGCGCGAGAATTTTGAGAAGCACGGGGGGCAGTTGCCGCTCGCCCGCCGGCTCGTGACGCTGAAGAACGATGTCGAATTCGATTTCGATCCGGCCAAGTGCGAATACAAAGGGTTGAACCCGGAAGGATTGAAAACGCATTTCCAGACCCTGGGTTTCTGGGCGCTGATGAAGCGGCTTGGGATCGGGGACGGCGAGCTCGCGCCCGCTAAGCCGCAAGCGGCCAGACAGAAGACGCAGCAGACGTTGTTTTCGGAAAGTTTGTTCGGCGATCCTGCAGCCGCTTCGACCGAAGCAGGCCCGTGCACGAGCGCGGGGTGCGATTATCAGCTCGTGGATACGGAAGAGAAGTTCGACGCGTTCCTGAAAGAGCTCAAGAAGCGAAAGCGCTTTGCGTTTGATACCGAGACGGATCAGCTCGGGTCGATGAGCGCAGATCTGGTGGGGCTCAGCTTCTCCTGGAAGCACAACACCGGGTTTTATGTGCCGGTGCGCGGACCGATCGGATGTGAACATCTCGAATGCAACACCGTGCTCGCGCGCCTTAAGCCGATTCTTGAAGATCCAACCATTAAAAAGGTCGGCCACAACATCAAGTACGACCTGCTCGTGATGCGCCGTTACGGGATCAACGTTCGCGGCGTGTCGCTGGACACGATGGTCGGAACATTTCTGCTCGATGCCAGCCGGATGCAGTACGGCATCGATCGCCTGGCGATGGATCTGCTGAACTTCAAGAAGGTGCCGACGGAGGATCTGATCGGCAAAGGCAAGAAGCAGCTCACGATGGACCGCGTCGAGCTCAATCTCATCGCCCGCTACGCCGCGGAGGATGCGGATGTCTGCCTGCGGCTGGCGGATCTCGTCGACAAAAAGATCGATGAAGTGCCGGCCCTGCGCAAACTGAACGATGAAGTCGAAACACCGCTGATCGATGTGCTCGTCGAAATGGAAGCGAACGGCGTCGCCGTCGATCCGCAGATTCTGAAGGAACAAAGCGTCGTGCTCGGCGAGCGCGTCGACGAACTGCGCAAGCAAATCTATGCGTCGGCCTGCTGCGAATTCAACATCGATTCGCCCAAACAATTGGCGGACGTGCTGTTCACGAAGCTGGGGCTGAAGGTCGTGAAGCGAACGAAGACGGGGCCGAGCACGGATGTCGAAGTGCTCGAAAAGCTTGCAGACGTGCACGACTGCCCGCGGCTGATCCTCGAGTATCGCAGTCTGGTGAAGCTGAAGAACACGTATCTCGACAACCTGACCGAGTATCTCAATCCCAAGGATCAGCGCATTCACGGGAGCTTCAACCAGACGGGCGCGAGCACCGGGCGTTTGTCGATGTCGGATCCGAACCTGCAGAACATTCCGATTCGCACCGATGAAGGCCGGCGGATTCGACTCGCGTTCGTGCCGGGCGATCGGCAGAACAACGTGCTGCTGTCGGCGGACTATTCGCAGATCGAGCTTCGCGTTCTCGCGCATTTCACTGAAGAGCCGGCGCTGATGAAGGCGTTCGAAGCGGATGAGGACATTCACCGTGCTGTGGCGGCGGAGGTGTTCTCCGCCAAGCTCGAAGAGGTCACGCGCGAGCAGCGCAATTATGCAAAAACCATCAACTTCGGCATCATCTACGGCGTAAGCGCGTTCGGCTTGGCGCGGCGCATCGAAGGTTTAACCGTTCAATCCGCCGCCGATCTCATCAAGCGTTACAACGAGCGTTTCCCATCGATCTCGCGTTTCCTGCAAAAATGCGTGATGGAAGCGCAGGGTCAGGGCTACGTCGAAACGATCCTCGGCCGCCGCCGGCCGATCTTCGACATCCAAAGCGGTGTGATCGCGATCCGCAACGCCGCCGAGCGCATGGCGATCAACAGCGTCGTCCAGGGCTCCGCCGCCGACCTCATCAAAATCGCGATGAACAATGTGCACCGGCGATTGAAGAAAGAAAACCGCCCGAGCAAAATGCTCCTGCAAGTCCACGACGAACTCGTCTTCGAAACCCCCGCGAGCGCCGTCGAAGCCGACGCCAAACTCATCCGCGAAGAGATGACCAACGCGATGAAGCTGAAAGTTCCGCTCAAAGTCGAAATCGGCTGGGGCAAGAATTGGGGCGAGGGGAAATGAATGTTTTATCGCGTCGACGCAAAATCATTCGTCGAGCGATGGAATTGGTTCGCGGATTTTCCCTTTGATCCCGGGTTTCTGCTTCTCGTTCTAGCGGATCCGACCGCCGCGGTTTACGCGGATGATGTTGACGCGCCTCACGCGGCAATCCTCGCCGGCGAGGGCGCTCCGTTCTATTTTGTTGACGGCGACCTGAGGTCGTCCGATGCCGTGCTCGAAGCGCTGGCAGAGCTGCGCGCGATGCGCCGAGATCCGTCGATGCTCATCGTTTCCGCCTGTCCGAATGCATGGAACGATGCACTGCGGAAGTTGCCGTCGAATTGGTGCATCCCGCGGGTCGATTACAAGTTCAACCGGCTCCGGTTCGCGAGGCATTTGGTTCCCAATAGCTATCGCGTGGAGTTATTGTCGCAAGCTCATCTCGGCGCGCTTGCAGAAGGGGACTTCGACTTCGACGTTGCCCACTTCCACCGCACGGGCGGATTTGGTTTCGTTGCGATTCAAGAAGATCGTATCGTTGCCTGCGCGTGGAGTTCATCCTTCGCGAAGTGGGGCGAGATCGCGGTCGGCACAATGCCAAAGCACCGTGGCCGCGGATTGGCAAAGGGCTTGGCGAGCCGGTTGATCGAAGAGTGCATGCTGCGCGACGTCACACCACACTACACCACCGATGAGAGAAACCTGGCGGCCTGCGCCGTCGCGAACTCGCTCGGCTTTGCAGACCCAATCGCGCACGGATGGGTTGTTCTCCGGTGCGCCGGAGACTGACGTAATCCGTTGCGTTTCTACCGCGTGTATGACAGAATGTACGACACGGGTGCACGATGTCCACTCTGAGTGTGCGATTGCCAAGGGATCTTGAGAAAGCATTGCCGAAATCAGCTCGGTCGGCGTGGGCGATTCGCGCGATGAGAGAGCAACTGCGCCGCGATCGGATCGAGGCCATTGCCGCGGCAGCAGCGGAGAACGCCGAGCGAGATTTGGAAATTGTGAATGAGTGGGAGCCTGCGACGGCGCCGCTTCCTGAGCGTCGCCGTCGAAAGGCGAGCAAGCGATGAAATTGCGCCGCGGGGAGATCTGGCTTGTCGATCTAGATCCTATTCGACCTTCGGAGCTTGGCAAGATTCGCCCGTGCGTCATTGTCTCCGATAACGCCTATAACGATCGAACTTCGGTTCCGCTCGTGATGCCGATCACCAGCTATCCGCCGGGCGCGAGTACGGTTCGCATCTTCGCAAATTCAATGACAGGTTTGTCCAACGATTCGTCGATTCTTCCGCTTCACATTCGTGCCGCCGCACGAAGCCGATTCAAGCATCGCCTCGGGCGCGCGCCGGCGCCCATCATCGAGAAGGCGATCGACATCCTCAATCTGATCGTCCACAAATGAGAATACCGGGACGAGGGGAAGTGATTTCGTGGTAAACTGAACTGCGATGACGACGTCGAACAAGCTCATTACCGCTGACGAGCTGCTCAAGATGGGCGACATCGGGCGCTGCGAACTAATCTATGGAGAACTCGTCATGATGAGTCCGGCGGGGGCGGAACATGGGATGGTGGTTGCGCGATTCAATCGATACCTCAGTGAGTTCGTTGAAGAACGCAAGCTCGGATTTGCATTTGGCGCGGAAACTGGATTCAAGCTTTCATCCGATCCCGACACCGTGCGGGGGCCAGACGCTAGTTACGTTCGACGTCAGCGCGTGAAAGGGAAGCTGACGAAGAAATTCTTTGACGGCGCGCCGGATTTGGCGGTTGAAGTCATGTCACCGGATGACACAAAGCGTGAAGTTGCGGACACGAAGAACGCGTGGCTTGCGCATGGTGCGACGTCTGTTTGGATTGCCGACCCGGATACGCAGACGGTTGTCGTGCATCATTCGGGGGAAAAGCCAGCGGTCTTTTCGCGGGGGGAGAAACTAACCGACGAGCGGGTACTGCCTGGCTTCACGCTTGAAGTCGATCGAATCTTTAAGTGGCCGTAAATCTCGTCACTGCCGGATCGCGTGCCACGACTGCATCGCGATCATGATCACCGCGATGATGGCAAGGAGCACGGACGCGATGCCGGCGTACATCGGATAGCGGAGATTGACCGGCGGGCGGTCGGGGTCTTTGTTGGTGCTGGCGAGCATCTGCCACGCGGCGTACGCCGCGAGGGCGATGGCGAGCAGGATCAACAGCACAGCGAACACACGCATCGGACGCACTTCCCGACGTTACAAAATCGACTCACACATTTTACATGCCGGCCCAGGCATTTGCCTGCATGGTCTGAACTTCACGCGCGAGTTGCGGCGCCTGGACGCGCAACGTCTCAAGCGTTTGCGGCGGAACGACCACTTCGCCGGCATTCGACTCGATGGAATAAGTCGTTCCATTTCGCCCCGCACGCGCGACGAGGGCGCTGTTCCGAGAGACGAGCTTCACGATGACCGGGTCGTTCGATCTTGCAGGCGTGAGCGCCTGCTCGGTGCTCGCGCGATGCGTGGCGCAACCGGTCACGGCGATCGAAAGCACGATGAAGGCGTATTTCATGCGTCCTCCCGCAAAAGGTACCTCTATTTTATCGGCAGATTCCGCGGGCGTCTTCGTTTGCGGCGCCCGCAGGCATAGATTTTTTCACGGTTTGAGGCTTGTGATTCACGGTTCGACAGGCGCCGGGCGAAGCCTTTTTTTGACGTCGTCGGCCGATTGAAATTTGATGCCGACGCCTTTCGACACCGGGGCGGGGGTTGAAAAGGCTTCGTCCAGCCAGCGGTCGAACTGCGGATCAGCAAGCGCTGCCTTCCACTGCGCTACCGATGAATGAACCTTTTGCCGCGCCTGGGCGTCCGACTTTGCGAGGCAAAGGTTCATCGTGCGCCAGGCGAGATTGGCGATCCGCCACTGAATGTGCGGCCGGCCGATGGCCAACGGTGCGAGTTCGTCGAGCTTCGCGAGCAATGCGTCAAGCTTCGCCTGATCCATCGCGGGCGAAGCATCGTCGAGAAGTGACTGAAGGATGGGCGAGACCGTCGTGAGATGGTCGATGAACGTCGAGGCGATGGTCTTCTCACGCGCGAGTAATGCGCGCACGCCCGCGAGTTGCTCCGCTGGCCATTGCGCGAGCGAGTCAAAGTTCGTTTGCTGAAGCAGGAAGTCAACGGTCGCGGGCGCGTATTGAAACGCCTCCTGCGCCGCGAGCAGCAGGGCGGCACGCGCATCGGTTCGGGACGCTTCTGGACGTTCAACGCTGCGTGCCATCGCTCGCTTCCACAGTCGATCGACCAGCTGCCGGCGGGCAATGTAGGTTCCCAGCTTCCAATTCGGATCGTCGCGCTGGTGTTTGTAAAAACCGAGCAGGGGTGAAACGGCATGGATGAGGTTCGACAGCGCCTCCGGCTGAGGAGATTGGCTCAGCGCGACGGCGAGCCGATCCAGCGCGGCGTCATCCGTCGGCGAAGCCAAACTCGCTTCGAGCTCGACTAAAAATGTGGTGGACTTCCCGGCGATCCGTAAAGCTTCATACACCTGGATGCCGAATCCATCTGTTCGCGCTGCCATGATCGCTCCCCTAGGCGCAGTCGCAGCTCATCGCCGATAAATAAGCTTCCTTGCACGCGCCGTCGGTGATGACAATATCGCTGCAGGGGTCTTCGCAATCGAGATACACGATCTGGCCGGTGGTGTATTCGCACCCCGGCGGACTGGATGTCACCATGTAAACGCAGTTCATAGCCCTCCCAATCTGGATTGACGAAAGAAATCGTAGAAGCTCGCGCGGGTTTGTAAAGAGAAAGCGGGATAATTGCGACCGGAGCCGCCCGGTGGCTGCGCGTGAAAAACACCGATACACTTGTTCATGATGGAGCTGGAGCAAACGACGACGCCGTTCAAGCCGGTCCAGGACAAGCGTCCGATCATCCCGCCGCCATTGCCTGTGCGGCTGGTGGCCATCGACGATGTTCTCGCGATCGCGACCGCCGGTTTAGAGGAAAAACTCGACGCGTTTTATGTGCAGATGTTGCAGTTCGAGCGCGAGCCGGGTGAGGGGCTCACGTACCGGGCGGACAACTTCAATTTGCGTTTCACGATCGTCGAAAACCCACCGCCGCGCGATGACATGCGGCCGATCGGGATCGAGGTGCAGTCGTTGCAGGCGGCGGAGGAAAAGCTGATCGAGCGCGAGCTCGAGTACACGCCGCAACGCGGATTGCTCGCGAGCGAAAAGAGCCTGCTGCTCTTGGATCCCGCGGGGAATTGGGTGGCGATTGTTGAGGCGAAGCGGGTGGTCTAAGCAGAAGTCTCATTTCCGAAAAGGGGTGCGCATGGTCGATCGACGGTTTACGCGGTTCTTTCTCACGGTGGCGATGTGCATTGTGGCGGGATGTGTGCATTCGCACATCCAACAGGCGCGGACTCCGACCTCGAATCCGACGGACGTGCTGGATGCCATCGCCGAGAGAATGACGATTCTGGATGATCCGCCGTTCAGTCGGATCACTTGCGATCGGATTCGGGCGCTATATGCATCGCGACCGACCCTGGTGTCGGAGATACTCGTGGTCATCGAAGATCCGTCGCGCGATCACACCAAGCGATTAATCGCGATCAAAGCTTTGGGTGCATTGGGAGAACCCGCGAGTCCTGCTGTTCCTCGTCTCGCGGAGATCGCAAGCGGGCGCCGCGAGATGCCGCTGAACGACAAAGACCGAGCGTATGTCGCAGCCACGCTCCAAGCCATAGAACCGGGTCTCAAACCTGGGCAGTGGTGGAAATCCGCGGGTCTGAGTGCGTTGATCGGCATCGGTCGTCCGGCAGTGCCTGCACTGGAGAAGATGCTGCAATCGCTAGATCCCAAAGAGGCGAGCGCCGCGGCTTCGGCGCTCGGACTGATGGGCGCTTCGGGTTCGCGCGCGGTGCCGATCTTGCTCAAGCGGCTCTCGAATACCGACGATCCCGGCGAATTCATCGACCTGGCAACCACAGTCGAGTCGATCGACAAATCGCAGTTGAACGGCAAGCGGTTTGCATCGAAGACTCTCGCCATCGAAAAGGGTACGTCCGATCTCCATAACGCGATGTACGCCGTGCATCTTCTTCCGATCGTCGGATGCAAGGCGGAAGACGCAGTGCCCGCGACAGTTCATGTTATGGCCCGAGCGATCCATGAACAGGGCGACAAGGTTGGTCTGGCCGGAATGACCTTTTTTCAGACCGTGTCGTTCTATGGGAATGCGAGTGTTGCTCCGATTCTGGATGCTTCGCGCTCGCAAGACCCGGAAGTTCGGGCGGCCGGGATTTACTTGCTCGCCGCGGATCGTGTGTGGTCGGAGCGATGTCGTCCTGTGGTGCTTCAAGCGCTCCATGACCCCGATCCGCGAGTGGTCAAGGCGGCGGAAGCCGCTCTGCGGTATGTGAACGATAGAACGCACTGACTGGTCTGCGTGGCCCCCCTTTTTTGTCGCTATTTCGATGGCTGCGAGGTCGGTGCAGGAAAACGCAGATCGACAATGTTCGTGTGGTCGGGGGGTTTGATGCGGTTGAGGTCGATGATCTCGCCATCAACGACAAGTTCGATGTCGGTTCGGGCGCGGAAGAAGAAGTCTGGCTCCTTGGACTCCTGCGTTGTTGGAGCGACCCACGTTGGCTTGCCGTCGATTTCTTTTTGGATGACGTATTCCGGCAACTGTCCGTTCAGCAACGGTATTTCGTTGGGCCACGGTCCGCCGACGCCAAGCGTTCGAACCTTATTCAGATCCGCCTCCACCTCTTTCCAGTTCTGATAACCAGCAGTCGACGGAGTGCGGATGATCACGGTTGGATGATTCGCTCCCTTGGGTTGATCGGCGGCACCAACGAGTTTGAGCGTCGCGCCCGGGGATCGCACCGACAGAATGGACGGCCACGTCGATTCGAAAGTTTGGCGGTCCGTGAATGGAATGCCGTATTCGATTTCGTGATTGCCGGTGGCGATGCCGACGGTCCAGGACGTCTTGCGGAGCGGTTCAAGTTCCTTAGGCCACGTTGAGGGCCAATCACCTTCTGTGTCTGTTTCCAGCAGGGACTTTGCCTCGCGCGCTACGACCGCGAGAAGCGCGATGCAGATGGCGAGCGTGATCCGATGGCGGGTTCGGGTGCGCATGCGAATAGTCTATGAAATCGTGCGGGTGCTTGTGGAAGAATGTTGCGTCCAGTAACAAGTTGCGATGCCGACGAGTGGAAAACGATGCCGGGATTTTGGCGTGAAGCCGGGCGTGCTCGCGCCCGGGCCGCTGAATGCGATCACCGACGTCGCGGGCGTGCGGGTGGGGCATGTGACACTCGTCGAGGGTGAGAACATCCGCACGGGGGTGACCGCGATTGTGCCGGCGGAGGGGAATTTGTTTCAGCGGAAGGTGCCGGCGGCGGTTTATGTGGGGAATGGGTTTGGGAAGCTGGCGGGGTCGTGTCAGGTCGAGGAGCTTGGGAATCTTGAGACGCCGATTGTGCTGACGAATACGCTGGCGGTTGGAACTGCTATTGATGCGGTGGTTGAGTATACGCTGGGGCTGGCGGGGAACGAGAACGTGCAGTCGGTGAACGCAGTGGTGGGGGAGACGAACGATGGGGTGCTCAATGATATTCGGGCGCGTCGGGTGACGCGCGGGGATGTGTTGGAAGCGATCGGGCGCGCGGCTTCGGGTGCTGTTGAGGAAGGAGCTGTTGGCGCGGGGACGGGCACGGTTTGTTTTGGATTTAAGGGTGGGATTGGGAGTTCATCTCGCGTGGTCGGTGTCCAAGGCGATGCCGCCCGGCACTTCGCTCTGGGCGGCCGTGAAGGTGGTTTCACGGTTGGGGTTCTCGTGCAAACGAACTTCGGGGGTGTTTTGCAGATTGATGGAGCACCAGTCGGTACAGTGCTGGCGCGCGAATCGAAGGACGATGTCGATGGGTCGTGCATGATTGTGGTGGCGACGGATGCGCCGCTTTGTGCGCGGAATTTGAAGCGCCTTGCAAAGCGTGCGTTTCTGGGATTGGGGAAGACAGGCGGATATGCGTCCAATGGGAGCGGGGATTTTGTGATCGCGTTTTCGACGACCGATGAATTGCGCATGCCGCATCGGGCGGAGACGCCGATTCAATTGCAGAACGTGCTGCACAACGATTTCGTCTCGCCACTGTTTCAGGCGGCGGTGGAAGCGACGGAGGAGGCGATTCTGAATTCGCTGTTCGCCGCCGTGTCGATGACGGGCCACAAGGGCAAACGAATCGAGTCCCTGCCGCTCGATCGCGTCATTCCGATTCTTCAGAAGTACAATCGCATCCAACCATGAGCGCTTCTTTTTCAGTGATCAACGGCGAGATCGTTCCCGCTGAGCTCGCGAGGATCTCCATCGCGGATCTTTCGATCCAGCGCGGGTATGGGATTTTCGACTTCTTCAAGACGCTGAATGGTCGGCCCGTGTTTCTCGACGATCACCTCGACCGCTTTTATCGCTCGGCGGACCTCTTGCGACTGCCCGTGAAACAATCGCGCGATGAACTCAAATCGATTCTGCGAGACCTGCTTCGTCGAAACGACATGGCGAACTCCGGCGTGCGCATCACGCTCACCGGCGGGATTTCGCGCGACGCGTACACGATCGGCGAGCCGGTGTTGCTGATCCAGCAACGCCCGCTTCCGGATAACGAAGCGCTCGCCGAGCGCGGTGTTCGGCTGATGACCTACGCGCATCAGCGGCAGATTCCGGAGGCGAAGTCGATCGATTATCTAATGCCGATCTGGCTGCAGCCGATGCTCCGCGAGAAGAAAGCGGACGATGTGCTCTATCACAACGCGGGCATTCTCTCCGAGTGCCCGCGGTCGAACATCTTCGTCGTCAGCAAGGATGATCAGTTGCTGACGCCTGGTCGAAATGTGCTGCGCGGCGTGATTCGCGAGAAAATCCTGCAGCTCGCGCATCCAATCATCGAGCCGATCGAGCGCGACGTGACGCTCGACGATCTGCGGACTGCCAAGGAAGTGTTCATGACGAGCACGACGAAGAACATTCTGCGGGTCGTGGCCATTGATGGGATGGAAGTCGGGAGAGGTCAAGCAGGCGCGGTTGCCTCGGAATTGTCACGAGTCCTCTCTCGGGTGCTTCAAAGAGAACTCGAATAAACCGTTAACGAACAGTGGCACTCAAGTGCCACTCCCAGTCGGGCTCGCAAAGAGATTTCCGAACTCGTGAAGTAATGATTGCGTAAGTTTGCCGTTTAGCGTTATGGTGAATCGTATCGAATCTCGCTGATATCATGTTCGACGGTAAACCCATCATCGGAATTGCGGGCGGCGTGGGGAGCGGAAAGAGCTTTATCGCCAAGCTATTCGGCGAGCTTGGGTGTCTCGTGATCAACTCGGATGATCTGGTTCGCCAGACGTACAAAGACACGGTCGTGAAGGCTGAAATCAAGAAGTGGTGGGGGAAGCTGGTGTTCGATCCCAACGGTGAAATCGATCGGTCGGCGGTCGCGCGAAAGGTGTTCCAATACCCATCCGAAAAACAAAAGCTTGAAAACCTGCTGCATCCGATCGTGGACAAGGCGCGCGAGCGGACGATGAAGCTCGCTGCCGAAAATCCTGATGTCCGGGCGTATGTGTGGGACACGCCGCTCCTGTTTGAAACGCATCTGAATGAGCATTGCGACACGGTGGTTTTCGTCGATGCGCCGATGGAAACGCGGTTGCAACGTGTTGCCGAGACTCGCGGTTGGGACGAGGCTGAACTGGGCCGGCGAGAAAATTTACAGATGGCACTGGACAAAAAGAAAGAAATCGCAGATTATGTGGTGGTCAACACCGCAGACGCGGAATTTGCCCGCGGCCAAGTCCGAGAGGTACTTTCCCAAGTTCTCGCAGGAGCCATGAAGAAGCCGGTCGCCGGCGGTTCTACTTGACCGTATTTCTACGGATCGATCCTTCGGGATCTGCGAATGTGGGGCAGACATAGGGCTGCGAGTTTGATTCTCGCCCGATTTGTCGCTCGTTTTTCCCTTCGATGAGTGAAGGTCTTTTGATTAATTCCAAGAAGATTGCTTGAACGACCGGCGCGCGCCGGGCGTATGATTCTTTAACCCCTTTTTGATTCGACCTCGGTTCCGCTATGGAGGCGGAGCTCGGCATCCAACCAACGATGCCTTCGGGGGTGCGGCGGCCAGACCCATCTCAGCTTTGATCTGCACCTGTGAAACGTGATCGCGGCGATGGAACCGCCCGCTCCTGACAGCACTCCCGGCAAGACGGAATCGATTCGATCATCCACTTACCAACCATTCACTTACCAACCCCATTAGTTCATTCGGAGGCCCAGCCACATGGCTAAGTCCAACCCAAGGTCATCCCGCCCTCGACCCCAACGCGAAGAGCGCGATCGTGACCGAGATCGTGACCGCGACCGCGACCGAGATCGCGATGTCGAACAGGAAACCCAGCAACAGGCGCCCGCCGCAACCGCGGTCGAAGCGCCGCCCGCGCCGGAAGCGGAGCAGAATAAGACTGGCGAAGATGTCGCCAGCCTCGACGCCGAGACCAATGCCAAATACGAGCAGGTCAAAGGCGGAAAGCTTTATATCAAAGACCTTCAGCAGATGGACGTCGTCGGTCTGCACGAGATCGCCCGCCAGGAAGGCATCCCGGACTACATCGGCCTGAAGAAGCAGGACCTGATCTTCCAGATCCTCCGCTCGCGCATCCGTCAGAACGGCCTGATGTACGGCGAAGGCGTTCTCGAGATCCTCCCTGACGGCTTCGGCTTCCTCCGCAGCCCGGAATACAACTATCTGCCGTGCCCCGACGACATCTACATCAGCCCCAGCCAGATCCGCAGGTTTGGTCTGCGCAACGGCCACGTCGTCCAGGGCCAGATCCGTCCGCCGAAGGAAAGCGAACGCTACTTCGCGCTCCTCCGCGTCGAGGCGATCAACGGCGAAGATCCCGAGAAGATCACCGACACGAGCAATTTCGAAGACCTCACGCCGCTTCACCCGAATCGTCGTCTGGTCCTCGAAGCCGATCCCAAAGACCTGAACATGCGCATCGTGGACCTGGTCACGCCGATCGGCATGGGCCAGCGCATGCTCATCGTCGCTCCGCCGCGCACCGGTAAGACGGTTCTTTTGCAGAAGATCGCCAACTCGATCTCGAAGAACCACCCGGATGTCGTGCTGATCATCCTGCTGATCGACGAACGACCGGAAGAAGTCACCGACATGGAGCGTAACACGCAGGCGGAAGTCGTTAGCTCGACCTTCGACGAGCCCGCATCGCGTCACGTGCAGGTCGCCGAAATGGTGATCGAAAAGGCCAAGCGTTACGTCGAGTTCGGCAAGGACGTCGTCGTGCTGCTCGACTCGATCACGCGACTGGCGCGCGCGTACAACACCGAAGTGCCGCACTCCGGCAAGATCCTCACCGGCGGTGTGGACGCGAACGCGTTGCAAAAGCCGAAGCGCTTCTTCGGCGCCGCAAGAAACATCGAAGAAGGCGGCAGCCTGACGATTCTTGCCACCGCGCTGATCGACACCGGCTCGAAGATGGACGAAGTGATCTTCGAAGAGTTCAAGGGCACCGGCAACGCCGAGCTGCACCTGGACCGCCGCCTGGTGGATCGCCGCACCTACCCCGCGATCGACATCAACTCCTCCGGCACCCGCCGCGAAGAGCTGCTGCTCGATCCGAAGGAACTCGAACTCGTCTACCGCCTGCGTCGCGTCCTGAGCGACATGAACCCGGTGGAATCGGTCGAGCTGCTCAAGGGCCGCCTAGAGAAAGTCCCGAGCAACGCCCAGTTCCTGATGTCGATGAATCTCGACTAAGAGCTGAGTCCCAATTGAATTCAGCGAAAGGCCCATGGTGCTCGCACCGTGGGCTTTTTCTATTTTCGACACGCACATTTCGTATAATAAACCTGCTGTATGGTTCGACCGGCTGCACCATTTTCGATGGACGATCGCCTGCGGGAGATCAGCATGTTTTTCGACGGGACGGATCGCGTACACCAGGCGATGCGCACGCTCGCGGCGCTGTTCGAACAACACGGGATCGCATACGCCATCATGGGCGGAATGGCCGTGAACGCGCATCGTCACGCGCGAACGACCGGCGATGTCGATTTTCTTGTGCGAGCAGACGGACTCACCGCTATTCGCGAGCTTGCGACTAGGGGTGTGCTTGATGCGGTCCCGGGTCGCACGCGCCGGTTCATCGAGCCAACGACACAAGTAACCTTCGACGTGCTTGTCACCGGTCTCTATCCCGGCAGCGGAAAGCCTGGACCGATCGCGTTTCCTGAGCCAACATCGGTCCAACACACAGTCAACAACCTCTCGTACGTGAACTTGAAAACTTTGATCGAGCTGAAGCTCGCCGCACATCGCTATCAGGATTTCGCGGACGTCGTGAATCTCATCCGCGCGAACGATCTCGACGAGTCGTACTTGCCACAACTCCACGAATCCGTCCGCAACGACTTCATCGAATGCCTCGAAGAAAAGCGCCGCGAGGATGAGTACGAAAAACGGCAGGACTCCCTCGCGGGGGCATGACGCGTCGTGGCCATTCGGATTTCGATTTTCGCGGTAAATGTTTCCGATTTTCGACCTTGGCTCGGTCGGACGTTGTCCGACGTCTTTCTGTACATCGCGCGCGAACACCTTGAAGAAACGTCGTTCCCCAGCGTTTACGATCCCGAGAATCGCACGCGCTATTGCGTTACTGCCGAGCGAAAAATCATTGCGCTTCCGATTGGTTTGCCGAAGAGAGAAATCACCGAGGTCAGTCCGCGCACTGTTCCAATTCTCTCGCAGTCAGTCGGTGACTGGCTTCGCGCGGGCAGCATGTACGATCTGCTCTTCCTGTGCAGGGGGCTCTCACTCTGCCCTCAGGTCAAGGGCATTCGCGAACTGACGAGCGGCTTCAAAGCGTTCTGGGTTGGCAGCCTTCTATGGGCGGCAACACACTTGTCTGCTTTTCCGCGCCACTCCCTTTTCGAATTGGAACAACTCCTCTCTCGAATTGTTCGGGGGTATCAGTGCTGGTATCCCCTCCCGTCGGGCGCGCCACCCGAGCCGACCAGCTTCCCATGTCTGCCCGCCGAAGACGGCGATTGCCGGATGGGCGTGTTCTCACATGCCGAAGCGAGAAGGCTGCTCGAACTGTTCGATGCGCTGCTTGAGTTGCGTCCAACGTTTCTCGATCCATCCAACCGGCACCACGACGAGACTGATTGGGACGATTGGGTGCGACAAATGATAGCGGAATTCAGCGTCATTCGTGACCTCCCCGGAGAACCGACGATGCTCAGCTGGATTGACTGAGGCATCTGCGTTCAACGGTCAGTGGCAAGCTCTTTTCGTTTATGTCACGATACGCAAACCATGAGTACCGAATCCGTCGCGTCGACTTCGTCCTGGACTCAGCGCCTCCAGGACGTCATGCCTTTCGGCAGCAGCACCTCGTCCAAAGCGCCGTCGCTCGAACCCGAAGAACCGTCGGTCATCGTTCGCGGAAAGGGTTGCCGCGTGTGGGACGATCGCGATCGGGAGTTTATTGATTTTCGAAATGGCCTTGGGCCGGTGACGCTCGGTTACGCGTTTCCCGCGGTGAATGAGGCGATCCGGAAGCAACTCGATTCGGGTTGCGTGTACGGTCATCCGCACCCGCTGGAATGCGAGGTCGCGGAGATGTTGCGCGATGTGATTCCGTGTGCGGAGCAGGTGCGGTTCTTGAAGACCGGCGGCGAGGCGCTCGCGGCGTGCATCAAAATCGCGCGGGCCTACACCGGTCGCGAACACGTGATCCAAGTCGGTTACAACGGTTGGCTGAATAGTTTGTCGGCGGGCGGACGAGTTCTTCCCGGGCAAAGCTCGGCGACGAACATCGCGCCGCCGGGCGTGCCGGAAGCGCTCAGCGCGTTACACCACACGTGCGCGTGGAATGACGTCGTCGCGATGAAGAACGTGTTCGAGCAATTCGACAACCAGATCGCGGCGGTGGTCGTCGCGGCCGATTACGCCCAAATGTCCGCGGGCGAAGCGTATTACCCCGCGATCCGCGCACTGACGCAGAAGCACGGCGCCGTGCTAATCTTCGATGAAATCGTCACCGGCTTTCGCATCGCGTGCGCCGGCGCGCAGGAGTATTTCGAAGTCACCCCGGACATGGCCGTGTACGCGAAGGGCATGGCCAATGGCATGCCGCTCTCCGCATACGTCGGCAAGCGCGATCTCATGCAGACGATCAAACGCGCGGTCATCTCCACAACCTACGGCGGCGAAGCACTCAGCCTCGCCGCCGCCAAAGCGACGCTGCAAACCTACGACCGCGAAAACGTTGTCGACTTTCTCTGGGCCCAAGGCGAAAGTTTCTGGACGCGCGCGAATCAGATCATGAAGGATCGCAACGTCGGTGCAAAGCTCGAAGGATTCTGGCCGTGCCCGATGTGGTCATTCGAAGGACTCGACGCACAGCAATTCTTCCGCGCCTGCTACAAACACGGCCTCTCGCTCTACAACGTCAGCTACGTGAACTTCAGCCACAAAGACACCGACGTCGAAGACGCGCTGAAACGATTCGAGAAGGTCGCCGATGAACTTCGTCCCGCCTGATTGGCCGATCATCGACATGCACACGCACCTCTGGAGCGACGCCACGGGATTACGGCCCGCGGCCAATTCGGATGTGCTCATCGAGATGGCGAATCGCTTCAACGTCGAAACGGTCGTGCTCATCCCACTCTTCGGCGGATTGTGTCCGACACCGGACGAAATCGCCGCGGGCAACGAGGCCGCCCACGCGTTCGCGGAACGCGACAAGCGCTTCAAGCCGATGGTCACCGTCTATCCGCGCCACGGTGAATTTGCGCTTCAGCAGATCAATCATTGGATGCAGCATGAGGAGTTCTGCGCCCTGAAAATCTGGGTGAGCTTCGCCGACGAACCATGCGTCTTTCCGCTCATCGAGCGGATGATCGAGCTCGATAAACCCACGCTCATTCACGCGATGCACAAATCCGTCGGCCAGCTTCCGCTCGAATCCGACCCGACGCACATCGCGCGCCTCGCGAAGAAATATCCGCAGGCGAAGATCATCCTCCCGCACATCGGCGGAAACTTTTACTACACCTGCGACGTCATCGCGGACTGTCCGAACATCTACACCGATCCCAGCGGCACATATTGCGAAACCGGCATGCTCGAGCACGCGGTGAAAATGCTCGGTGCGGAAAGAATCCTCTTCGGCTCCGACGCCCCCGGCGCCGATTTCGTCAACAACCTCGCGAAGGTGATGTGCGCCGACGTCAGCGACAAGGACAAGCGCAACATTCTCGCCACGAACGCGAAGAAGCTCTGGGGGTGGACATGAGCGTCATCGACGTCAGCGCCTGGATCGGCGCGTATCCCTTCCGCGGAATCCCAAACAGCTCGCTGGATGATCTTCGCGCGAAGATGAACGAGCTTCAGATCGAGCGCGCGATCGTTTCACCGTACGAAGCGATCTTCTGGGAAAACAACCTCGACGCATACGAGCGATTCGCAATGCAACTGGCCGACGACGACAAGATCGAAGTCTGGCCCGTCGTCCGTCCCGGCGCGACCGCCGGACTGGAAAAACTCCTCGACCGCTTTCGCCCGCGTGGCATTCGATTACTTCCGAATTATCATGGCTACCAACTATCGGATTCGCGCGCACGCGACGTCCTCGATCTTGCCAAATCGCGGAACCTGATCGTTCAGGTCTTCCAGCGCATTGCGGACGAACGCTGGCACTATCTTTTGAAGGTCCCACCCGTCGATCAGAACGATCTCGACTATCTCACATCCGTTCACGTCGACCAGCCCATCCTGCTCAGCGGCCTGAATTCAATCGCGCCATTCGCAAGTCGCCTGAAGCAAAACAAGAACTTCTACGCGGACCTAAGTCGCATCCGCGGACCTCAGTTCGCGATCGAGGCGATGGTGAAATCGTTGCCCGTCGAAAAACTCGTCTTCGGTTCACTCTGGCCCGTGCAGATCATCGAGGCGACTCTCTGGCAAATCACGAGTGCGAAGATTGATGAAAGCGTGAAACAGCAATTGCTCGGTGGGAATGCACTCGCACTTTTAAAGTAGCACGGGTTTTCAACCCGAGCATTCGTCGCCTGTACAAACAAGTGCACGGGTTGGTAACCCTTGCTACATTAAACCGAGGAGATCACATGAATTCAGAATCGAAAGAACAGATTACACCTCAACGAATCAACCAACTCGCCTGGGGATACGCGGCGCCTTTGATCCTCGAGACGGCAATTCGAAATAATGTTTTCGATTTGCTTTCAACCGGCGCGAAGAGCGCGGATGAGGTTGCGAAGGCGTGCGGAGTGCCGGCGCGGGGGATGCGGATGATTCTCAATGCGCTCGTCGCGTTTAATTTGGCCGCGAAGGATCATCAAGGAAAATTTTCGAATACGCCCGAGAGCGACGCGTTTCTGGTGAGCAGTAAACCGTCATTCCAAGGCGCGCTGTTTAAGCAGCTGAGTGGCGCGTTCATTCCAAAGTGGCTGAAGCTTCACGAGGTCGTGAAGACCGGCAAGCCGGCGATCGAGGTGAACGATCAGAGCCAGGGCACGAAGTTTTTTGAGCAGCTGGTCGTCGACATTTTCCCGATGAGCTACGCGCCGGCGAAGGCGCTGGCGGATCATTTGAAGGTTGCCGGCAGCACGAAGCCGGTGAAGGTGCTCGACATCGCCTCGGGCTCAGGCGTGTGGGGGATTGCGCTAGCGGAGAAGTCGAAAAATGTGCAGGTGACCGCGGTCGACTGGGCGGGCGTCATTCCTGTGACCAAGCGCGTCACGCAAAAGCATGGCGTGGGGAATCAGTTCAACTACATCGAAGGCGACATCAACGATGTGAATCTCGGCAGCGGATACGACTTCGCGACGCTTGGTCACATTCTGCACAGCGAAGGCGAAGCGCGCAGCAAAAAGCTTTTGAAGCGCGTGTTCGACGCGCTCGCGCCCGGCGGGGTGATCGCGATCCAGGAGTTTCTTGCGAATGACGACCGCTCCGGCCCGCCAATCGCGATGATCTTCGCGCTGAATATGCTCATCAATACCGACGAAGGCGACACGTTCACCTTCCCCGAGATCAGCAAATGGCTCGAAGCGGTCGGCTTCACAAACACGCGTCAGCTTGATGCGCCCGGCCCCTCGCCGCTGATTCTCGCGACGAAGCCGAAGTAGGGCCGCCGTATTCCCATTTAAGCGCTCTCACCAGGTCGGTCCGGATGGACAATAGCGCGCGAGGCATCTCATGCGAAGCGCTGCTCAATTCAAGAACCATCCGATCCATCCGATGCTCATCCCGTTTCCGATTGCGTTCCTGATCGGTGGAACGGTCGCCGATTTCGTCGGAACGATCGGGAATCGGCCGGGATGGTCGATTGGAGCGAGTTATCCGCTGATTGCGGGCGTTGTGACGGCGCTGCTCGCCGCGGTGCCGGGGGCGGTGGATTATTTTGTCACCGTTCCACCGAACAGTTCCGGGCGGAAACGCGCGACAAAGCACGCGATTGTGAATGTGAGCGCCGTCGTGATCTTCATCATCGCGATCGCGCTCAAAAGCTGGCCGCCGCGCGAGGCGAGCGCGATTGGCCTCGCACTCGATGTGATCGGCGCATGCGCGCTCACCTTTGGTGGCTGGCTCGGCGGGACGCTCGTCAATCGCAACTTCATCAGCGTCGATCATCGCTATGCGAATGCCGGCAAGTGGAAAGAAGTGCACGTTGCGCAAAGCGCGGCCCAGTCACCCGAGGGCGCCGCGGTCGCGAAGGCGGACGAGCTGAAGGTGGATCAGATGAAGCTGATCCGCCTCGATGACGGCACGCGAATCGCACTGGCGCGCACGGAGCAGGGCTATCGCGCGTTCGACGACCGCTGCACGCACCGCGGCGGATCGCTCGCGGATGGCGTGCTCATCTGCGGCCGCGTGCAATGCCTGTGGCACGGCTCGCAGTTCGATTGCAGCTCAGGTGAAGTTCGCGCCGGCCCCGCCAAAGAACCCATCACGACCTATCGCGTGGAGGAACGCGATGGGGAAATCCGTTTGATCCTCCATGCGTAGCATCCTCAACTTGCGCAGCATCAACCTGGCACGGATGAGTGGCCGCGACCTGGCCGTGCCCTAGTGCGCGACGATGTCGCGCGAGCTTTATATGCGGGTTGGCCGTAACACTTCAAACCCTGGTGCATGAAGGGCGGCGCGATGACGCGATTTCATTACGCCGACGACGACGAGTGTCGCAAGAACGATCGGCACACCGACGTTTAAAGAAGCCCAGGCCCTGACCTCGCCCCACATACCAGCCCAATAGAACGGATCAGTATTGTGCGCATATCGCCAGCACGCGGCGCCGTACGTGGCGACGCCCGCGGCAGCGACGCCCAACAGGAAAGCGGCATTCCCATGCGGTACTGCAAGCCTGTGACCAATGGCCGCGGTCATCACGAACAAAACAGATGCGAGCAGTGCGAGTCGTCCCCAATAAATTGTGACGGTCGCTTCGGGCGGCAATGCTTCGGGAAATCGTGTCGGTTCAACGTGTCGGTATTCGACCACGACCGGATAGCCATAAGCAATCCATTCTGCTCGAGGAGGAAGGAACAGAAATAATCCACCCTGGTATGGATCCCGGCTCTGTCGGTGTTGAGCATCGAGTGCCGCGACAATGACAAATAGCACGATGCCGAGCAGATTTGGCGAGAGGTAACGCAGAAGTTTGACGGTTTCGCTTTGCATCGCGTCCTTTCGTCGGGTCTGGGCAAGCGTGCAACTCGCCAGCCGTCTTTTATACTCTATTCCATGTCCCATCTTCTCGGCATCGACATTGGAACCAGCGGAACGAAGACACTCATTTGCGACGACGCGGGCAAAGTGCTTGCGACGGCGATGGCGGAGCATCCGATCTCTTCACCCAAGCCGGGGTGGTCGGAGCAGAATCCGATCGACTGGTGGGATTCGACCTGCGCCGCGACGAAGGCGGTGCTGAAGAAGGCGAAGGTGAAGGCGGACGACATCTCCGGGATCGGCCTGTCCGGGCAGATGCACGGCAGCGTGTTCCTCGGTGACGGCGAGAAGCCATTGCGACCTGCCTTGCTGTGGAACGATCAGCGAACCGCCGAGCAGTGCAGCGAGATCGAATCGAAAGCGGGGGGTCGCGAAGCGCTCATCGAGCTCGTCGCCAATCCCGCCCTCACCGGATTCACCGCCCCCAAGATCCTCTGGGTCCGCCAGCACGAGCCGAAGGTTTACGCGAAGACGAAGCACATCCTGCTGCCGAAGGATTACATCCGCTATCGCATGACGGGCGAGTATGCGACGGAGGTGTCGGATGCGAGCGGAATGCTGCTGCTGGATGTCGTGAATCGGAAGTGGTCGGATCGGTTGTTGGATTTACTACAAATCGACAAGTCGCTTTTGGCGCGACTCTACGAATCACCGGAGATCACCGGAACGCTTCACGCCCAGGCTGCTAGCAGCCTGGGTCTTGTCGCGGGCATTCCGGTCGTCGGAGGCGGAGGAGATCAAGCGGCCGGCGCAGTCGGAAACGGAATCGTCGCTTCGGGCATTGTGTCGGCAACTTTAGGCACGAGCGGTGTGGTCTTTGCGCATGCCGACGAGCCCACGCGCGATCCGAAAGGCCGCGTGCACACGATGTGTCATGCGGTGCCAGGCAAGTGGTGCGTCTTCGGCTGCATGCTGTCCGCCGGCGGGTCGTTCCAGTGGTTCCGCAACCAATTCGCGGGCGATGAGGTCGCCCGGGCGAAAAAGGCGAAGGTCGATCCGTACGAACTGCTCGTCGCCGCTGCCCGGGAAGCGCCGCTCGGATCGGAAGGCCTCTTCTTCCTCCCATACCTCACCGGCGAGCGCTGCCCGCATCCGGATCCGTGCGCGCGCGGCGGATGGATCGGCCTCACCAGCCGTACGACGCGGCCGATGATGATCCGCAGCCTGCTCGAAGGCGTGACGTACGGCATGCGGGATGCGCTCGAAGTCATGCAGCAGATGAACGTCGCGATCACGCAGGTGCGCGCGAGTGGTGGCGGGGCGAGAAGCGAATTCTGGCAGCAGCTGCAGGCGGACATCTACAACCAGCCGATCGTATTGACGAATGCAACGGAAGGCCCCGCGTATGGCGTCGCCTTACTGGCGGGCGTCGGCACGGGCGTGTGGAAGAGCGTCGAAGAAGCGTGTAAGAAGAGCATCAAGCAGGTCAAACAGATCAAACCCAACAAGAAGCGGGCGGAGCAGTATCAGCGGTATTTTGGGACGTTCGATAAGCTGTACGACGACCTGAAAGACCGCTTCGGCGAGATGTCGGCATTGCCGGGATAGTGTGCGCTCGCGCAAACGGGATGCACAATCCTCGGCATGTTAATTGGCGCGGTCCGCTGGCAGGATGAGATCTTATGGCCCTTACCCAAGCAGATATTGACGCGATCATTGGATTGGAGTTCACGCATCCCACGTCGTACGAGTGCTACGGCCCCATCGAGCCATTGAACCGGAAGATCGAGCCTCATCCGGCCGCCGCGAGTGGGTACATCCCGTTGGCTGAAGACTGCTGTGGTAATGCATATGGAAAGAAGGATTCACAGCGTGAGTCAATGTCATCCTGAGCGCAGCGAAGGATCTCGGGATCGAGCGCGGCACGCGATATCGAGATTCTTCGCTTCGCTCAGAATGACGACTCACGTTTTCGGCGAGATCGGCGCGGCCTTAGACCTCACGCTTCTCCCTCACCCTGCCTCTTCCGCGAGGGGAGCGGAGAATTACTTCAGATTCGCCAAGGCCTTCTTTGCATTGTCCGCGTACGTCGTGCCCGGGTATTCGTCGATGATTTCCTGGTACTTCTGTTTGGCTTGCGCGGTCATGCCGTTCTTGGCGTAGCTGTCGGCCATGCTGAGGGCGGGTTTGGCTTTGGAGGCGGCGGCGTTGTCCTTTAGCTTCAATTGGAAGTTGCTGTCGGCGTCGTAGGTTTTGACGACCTCGGCGGCCTCGGTGGCGGCGGGGGTTTCGGGGTAGTCGAGCGTGATCGACTTGAACTTGTGGTAGGCGGATTCATCGGCGCCGGCATCGCGGAGCTTTTTGGCGACTGTGAGGGCCGCGGCGGCGTTGGCTTTTCGCTCGGCGCCTTCGAGTTGTTCTTTCACTTCGGGTTTCGCGAGCAGCTCGTCGAGTTGTGATTTCGCCTTGGATTCGGCGTCGGTGCCGGCGAGGGTTTTGGCCATCGCCTTGAGCGCGACGGCGGCGGCGACGTTGTCGTTGCTGCCCTTCAGCTCGTTCACGACCAGGAATGCTTTGTTCGTCGAGTTCACGAGTCGATCGTGAAGATCCGCGGCGGCCTTGGCGACATCGGGATCTTTTTTCAGATCAGGTGAGACGGATGCATACGCCTTGAACGCCGCGAGGACGTCGCCGTCGTTCAGGTTGCTCGTCCCGGATTTGATCGTCTGCATCGCGGCGGCGAGATCGTCGGGGCTGGCTTGCGGCGGATGTTGAGCGAAGGCCTTCTCAACTTCCTCGCTCGCGCGCGTGCCGGGGCCGATGAACAGTACGGTGCTGTCCGGTCCGATCACTGCGCACCAAGGCAAGCGCATGACACCCCAGTCCTTGAACACCGGATTCTGCCGCCAGAAGCCGTTCCAACTCTGCGGCCAGGAAATGTGCTTCTCCTTCACAGTCGCCTGCATCGTCGCGAGATCGCGATCGCCGTTAATGCCGATCAGAAGAAGCCCCCCGTCCGCGTGCTTCGCCTGCAGCTCGAGCAGTTTCGAGAACTCGCTCGTGCTCTCTGCGCTGCTCATCCAGAAGTAGAGAAGAACGATCTTTCCCTTGGCGTCGTCGATCGTGAACTTCGTCTTGTCGGTGAGCTCGAGGTTGAGCTTCGCTTTGCTGTTGGGCGAGTTCACACCGGAAACCGACTTCGTCGCGGGAGTTTTCTGAACAGGTTTCGGAGGAGTCTTCGGCTTGGCGGGCGCCGCGCCAAGCGCAATCGGCGCGATGCACAACAGCAGAATCACTGATGGAATAAATCGCCTCATAGCCGCCCGCTGGTATGAAGCTACCCGATCGCGCAAAACAAGATCAAGATCAATCTGGCGCGAGATTGGCGAACGCGTCCTTCAGCGGCTGATCCATCTCCGCGGGGTGGCCGGTCCAGACGATTTTGCCATCCGGGCCGATGATGAACGTCCGCGGAATGCTATCGACGCCCCAGGGTTTGAGCAGTTGGTTTCCCCAGCCTTTGCCGTCGAAATACTGCGGCCAGTCGAAGCCAATTTGCTTCGTGACGGTCGTCATGCGGGCTTGGTCTTCGTCGAGATTGATGCCGATGATCTGCAATCCCTTCGGCCCGTACTCATTGTTCAGCGCGACCATGTGCGGCGCTTCCTGCATGCACGGTCCGCACCACGTCGCCCAGAAATCGACGACGACGATTTTGCCTTTGAAGGCGCCGAGATCGATCGCGTCGCCGTCGCTCGAAGTGAACTTGAGCTGCGGTCTGTCACCGACGTGATAGGCGCAGCTCAGCGGGATCACGCCAGTGAACAGCGCGAGTAGCGTGCAGACGACCAGGGCATTGATGACGTCGCGTTTCTTCATCGAGACGATTCAATTATACAACACACATGTGGCACAGCCGCCCTCGGCTGTGCCACATGATTGCGTGCGTGCGCGAGCCGCGGTAGGTTTTCTGGCGATATTCCATCTCGCACGAGGGACTATGCACAACCGAACGCGTCTGCTCGCTGTTCTCATCGTTCTGGTCTTCGGCTCGATCACATACGCAAACGTCAAACTTCCCGCGATTATCGGCGATCACATGGTGCTGCAGCGCGGGCTGCCGATCCAGATCTGGGGTTGGGCGGATCAAGGCGAGAAGGTCACGGTGAAGGCGTCGGAGCAGGAGCAGTCCGCGACCGCGGATGAGCACGGGAACTGGCGCGTGACACTGCAGCCGATCGATTCGGTCGGCGCGATTGAGATCGACGTTAATGGGAAGAATGCGATCAAGGTGACCGACGTGCTCATCGGCGATGTTTGGGTCTGCTCGGGCCAGTCAAACATGGAGTTCATGACCCGCACGAGCATGAACGGCGATGAGGAAGTCGCGAAGGCAAATGATCCGCAGCTGCGACTCTTTCACGTGCAGAACGCCGCGTTTGAGCTTCCGCAGAAGGATGTGGGAGGCAAGTGGGAGCTGTGCACGCCGCGAACCGTCGGGACGTTCTCGGCGGTCGGATATTTCTTTGGTCGCGATCTGCGTGAGAAGCTGAAGGTTCCGATCGGGCTCATTGAAACGAACTGGGGCGGCACGCCGGCGGAGTCGTGGACGGATCGGCAGACACTGACGAGCGATCCCGCGTTTGCTGCGATCATGGAGAAGCACCGCAAAGCGATGGCGGCGTATCCGGATGCGCGGAAGAAGTTCGATGTGGCGCTGCACGACTGGAAAGAGAAGACCGAGACGAAAGACCCGGGCAACAAAAAGTACGATGAAGGTTGGGCGAAGGCGGACTTCGATGATTCGAGTTGGAAGACGATGCCCGTGCCGAGCGTGTGGGAGAAGTCGCTCAAGCTGAACATCGACGGGGCGGTGTGGTTCCGAAAGGAAGTGACGCTGCCGGATGAGTACGCGGGGAAAGATCTGGAGCTTTCGCTCGGCCAGATCGACGACGCGGACTCGGCTTACTTCAACAACGAGCAGGTCGGCGACACGGGTGGGGATCTAGCGATCTTTGTGCACCGAAAATATCGCGTGCCGGGAAAACTCGTGAAGTCGGGGAAGAATGAGATCGCGGTGCGCGTGTTCGATCATCGCGGCGAAGGTGGGTTCATCGGCACGCCGGGAGAGATCGAGCTTAGAGCGGCCGATGAGCATTCGTCGCTCAAGCCGATTCCGCTCGCCGGCGATTGGCGCTACGCGGTCGAGTATGAGGCGACGCCCAAGCCGAATCTGCCGGGACCGAAAGAGCCGCCGCATCCGAACTGGGCATGGGCGCCGTCCAATCTCTACAACGGCATGGTGCATCCGATCATTCCGATCGGGATCAAGGGCGTGATCTGGTACCAAGGCGAATCCAATGCGGATCACGCGAGCGAATACGAGCACCTGCTCTCGTCGATGATCGCCGGCTGGCGCAAGGTGTGGAGTGAAGGCGATTTCCCGTTCCTGATCGTTCAGCTCGCCAACTGGATGGCGCCGGCGACGCAACCGGTGCAGGAGAACAGCACGTGGGCGCCGCTGCGCGAGGCACAGGCGGAGGTCGCGGCGAAGGTGCCAAACTGCGGGCTCGCGACCGCGGTCGACATCGGCGATGCGAAGAACATTCACCCGACGAACAAGCAGGAGGTCGGGCGAAGACTCGCACTGGCGGCGATGAAGATCGCGTACCACCAATCGCTCATCTATTCCGGGCCGACCTATCGGTCGATGACGGTCGAGGGAAACAAAATCGTCATCAGCTTCGACAACGTCGGCGACGGACTGCAGGTCAAGGGCGACACGCTGAAAGGTTTCGCCATTGCGGGGAAGGACAAGAAGTGGCACGCGGGCGACGCGAAGATCGACGGATCGACGGTCGTGGTGAGCAGTCCGGACGTGAGCGAGCCTGAAGCGGTGCGATACGACTGGGCCGACAACCCGGACGGCAACTTGTATAACAAATCCAATCTGCCGGCGATCCCATTTCGCACCGATCATTGATCGGTGGCACGTCAGTTGCACCTCGGTTCGTTAGCCAACAACGGAGGCCTGATGAATCCGCAGAAGAGCGAAATTCACGACACAACCGACGACGCCGCGACTTCACCCGCATCGAACTTTGAAACCGGTGCTGCTGACAAAGACGCCGAGATCGGGCGAAGAGAGACGCAAGGAGAGGAGAAGGCCACAGCATCGAAGACGAATCCGGATGAGCTGTATCCCGAGGGCGTAAAGGTGAAGCGCGACGAATCGGACGTCGGTGGTCCGATTGATGTCGACGTTGATACGAACGAGTGAGCCCGATTGGCGCTGCGCGCTTAAGCGGGCGGCGCCGCAGCGCTACATGCGTTGCCTTCCGGCAATTGCGTCTGCAAGGATGTTCCGATTCGCGTATTCGATATTGCTCCCCGCGGGCAAACCTCGCGCGAGGCGCGTGATCTGAACATTCGGAAACCGGGTCGCGATCAGGCTCTGGATGTGCAGCGCGGTGCCGTCGCCTTCCAGGTTGGGATTGGTTCCCATCACCACTTCGCGAATGGTTCCGCTCGCGAGCCGCTCCATGAGTGGCTCGACGGTGACGTCGCCGGGCTCGATGCCTTCGAGCGGCGCGATGCGGCCGAGCAAGACGTGATACACGCCGTTGTATAAACCGGTGGATTCAAGTGCGAGCAAATCCTTCGGTTGCTCGACCACACACACGAGACCCTGATCGCGGGTCGGACTCGTGCAGATGCTGCACGGATCCTGTTCGGTGAGATTGTAACAGATCGAGCAGTGCTTGATCCGCGTCTTCACATCACGAATGGCGTCGGCGAGTTTCATCGCGTCTTCCGATCGCGCTTTTAGCAGGTGAAACGCGATGCGCTCGGCGGATCGAAGGCCGATCCCGGGAAGGCTCGCAAGCTCGTTGATGAGATTTTGAATACTCTGTGTGTAACTGGTCATGCGAGGCGAATTTTAGGCGCGATGGGAGATTAAATCGATGCTGGTGTAGCCGGGGGGCGGTGTGGCCCGTGGAAATAAAAAAAAGAGCCCCCC